>NZ_CP178757.1:0-714 GCF_047323925.1 Pseudidiomarina salilacus | reverse complement strand
GCTTCGTCGTGTACGGGACTATCACCCTGTATCGTCAAGCTTTCCAGCTTGTTCCACTAAAACTATGATTGCTTAAGGGCTAATTCCCGTTCGCTCGCCGCTACTAGGGAAATCTCGGTTGATTTCTTTTCCTCCGGGTACTTAGATGTTTCAGTTCTCCGGGTTCGCTTCTTACACCTATGAATTCAGTGCAAGATAGTGTGCAAGCACACTGGGTTGCCCCATTCGGAAATCCATGACTCAAGCGGCTCTTACTGCCTCATCATGGCTTATCGCAAGTTAGTACGTCCTTCATCGCCTCCAACTGCCTAGGCATCCACCGTCTACGCTTCTTCACTTAACCATACAACCCGAAAGTGTCTTCCGAGTTCTATGGGCTGTTCTCGATGCTGTACACAAGTTCGATACGCCTCTACCAAAATGGTTGATTCAAGTAGAGTGGCATTTCATTTCTTTATTACAATCAGCTTGTTCATATTGTTAAAGAGCACGTAACACTAAGTTACTGATAATCGTTCTCGTAAGAACGCTTAGCACTAACTTCGAAAGAAAGTGGTGGAGCCAAGCGGGATCGAACCGCTGACCTCCTGCGTGCAAGGCAGGCGCTCTCCCAGCTGAGCTATGGCCCCGTTTCGGTGTTCGTACGCTGCGCTGTTCGTGCGCTACGCTGTTCGTCGTTCGCAAAACAACAAACCAAACACAAAACCGACAAGG
>NZ_CP178755.1:0-2559 GCF_047323925.1 Pseudidiomarina salilacus | reverse complement strand
GCAACCCTCAACACTTTTGGTGTTGTATGGTTAAGCCTCACGGGCAATTAGTACGGGTTAGCTCAACGCATTACTACGCTTCCACACCCCGCCTATCAACGTTGTAGTCTCCAACGACCCTTCAGGACAATTACATGTCAGTGAGAGCTTATCTTGAGGCTCGCTTCCCGCTTAGATGCTTTCAGCGGTTATCGATTCCGAACATAGCTACCGGGCAGTGCCACTGGCGTGACAACCCGAACACCAGAGGTTCGTTCACTCCGGTCCTCTCGTACTAGGAGCAACCCCTCTCAACTCTCAAACGCCCACGGCAGATAGGGACCGAACTGTCTCACGACGTTCTAAACCCAGCTCGCGTACCACTTTAAATGGCGAACAGCCATACCCTTGGGACCGACTACAGCCCCAGGATGTGATGAGCCGACATCGAGGTGCCAAACACCGCCGTCGATATGAACTCTTGGGCGGTATCAGCCTGTTATCCCCGGAGTACCTTTTATCCGTTGAGCGATGGCCCTTCCATTCAGAACCACCGGATCACTATGACCTGCTTTCGCACCTGCTCGACGTGTCTGTCTCGCAGTTAAGCTGGCTTGTGCCATTACACTAACCGTACGATGTCCGACCGTACTTAGCCAACCTTCGTGCTCCTCCGTTACGCTTTGGGAGGAGACCGCCCCAGTCAAACTACCCACCAGGCACTGTCCTCGCCCCAGATAATGAGGCTAAGTTAGAACATCAAACATACAAGGGTGGTATTTCAAGGATGGCTCCACGTCAACTAGCGCCAACGCTTCATAGCCTCCCACCTATCCTACACATGGAGGTTCAATGTTCAGTGCCAAGCTGTAGTAAAGGTTCACGGGGTCTTTCCGTCTAGCCGCGGGTACACCGCATCTTCACGGCGATTTCAATTTCACTGAGTCTCGGGTGGAGACAGCGTGGCCATGGTTACACCATTCGTGCAGGTCGGAACTTACCCGACAAGGAATTTCGCTACCTTAGGACCGTTATAGTTACGGCCGCCGTTTACCGGGGCTTCGATCAAGAGCTTCGCTTACGCTAACCCCATCAATTAACCTTCCGGCACCGGGCAGGTGTCACACCCTATACGTCCACTTTCGTGTTTGCAGAGTGCTGTGTTTTTAATAAACAGTCCCAGCCACCTGGTCACTGCGGCCAGCTCCAGCTCCCCCCGCAAGGGGTTCACTAGCTCTGGCGTACCTTCTCCCGAAGTTACGGTACTATTTTGCCTAGTTCCTTCACCCGAGTTCTCTCAAGCGCCTTAGTATTCTCTACCTGACCACCTGTGTCGGTTTCGGGTACGGTCAACATGTACCTGAAGCTTAGAGGCTTTTCCTGGAAGCAGGGCATCAACAACTTCGCACCCGTAGGTGCTCGTCTCGTATCTCAGTCTTAGCGGCCCGGATTTACCTAAGCCACCAACCTACATACTTTCACCGGGATAACCAACACCCGGCTTGCCTAGCCTTCTCCGTCCCCCCATCGCAGTACATGTCGGTTCAGGAATATTAACCTGATTCCCATCGACTACGCCTCTCGGCCTCGCCTTAGGGGCCGACTTACCCTACCCTGATTAGCATGGGATAGGAAACCTTGGTCTTCCGGCGTGCGGGTTTTTCACCCGCATTATCGTTACTCATGTCAGCATTCGCACTTCTGATACCTCCAGCAGACTTCTCAATCCACCTTCAACGGCTTACAGAACGCTCCCCTACCCAGCATACAAGTATGCTGCCGCAGCTTCGGTGCATGGCTTAGCCCCGTTACATCTTCCGCGCAGGCCGACTCGACTAGTGAGCTATTACGCTTTCTTTAAAGGATGGCTGCTTCTAAGCCAACCTCCTAGCTGTCTGAGCCTTCCCACATCGTTTCCCACTTAGCCATGACTTGGGGACCTTAGCTGGCGGTCTGGGTTGTTTCCCTCTTCACGACGGACGTTAGCACCCGCCGTGTGTCTCCCGGATAGTACTCACTGGTATTCGGAGTTTGCATGGGGTTGGTAAGTCGGGATGACCCCCTAGCCCAAACAGTGCTCTACCCCCAGTGGTATTCGTCCGAGGCGCTACCTAAATAGCTTTCGGGGAGAACCAGCTATCTCCGGGCTTGATTAGCCTTTCACTCCGAGCCACAGGTCATCTCCTAATTTTTCAACATTAGTGAGTTCGGTCCTCCAATTGATGTTACTCAATCTTCAACCTGCCCATGGCTAGATCGCCCGGTTTCGGGTCTATACCTTGCAACTAAGCGCCCAGTTAAGACTCGGTTTCCCTACGGCTCCCCTATGCGGTTAACCTTGCTACAAAATATAAGTCGCTGACCCATTATACAAAAGGTACGCAGTCACACCACGAAGGTGCTCCTACTGCTTGTACGTAGACGGTTTCAGGTTCTATTTCACTCCCCTCGCCGGGGTTCTTTTCGCCTTTCCCTCACGGTACTGGTTCACTATCGGTCAGTTGGGAGTATTTAGCCTTGGAGGATGGTCCCCCCATATTCAGTCAAGATAACACGTGTCCCGACCTACTCGTTTTCACA
>NZ_CP178754.1:0-47948 GCF_047323925.1 Pseudidiomarina salilacus | reverse complement strand
TTCGTACGTTCGGCAAGCCTCACTGTTCGTGCGCTCGCGGTGCTCGCTGTTCGAACAGCGCAGCGCACGAATCACGAATAGCGTAGCGTACGAATACCGAATCACGAATCACGGCTCTTACCGTTCGAAGGTGTAGAAGATGTCGCCGCCTTGTGCCTGACTATTCGCCATCGTTTCAATCAACAAACGTTCGGTCAACTGGTAACGAACCATAAAAGTATTGGTACTTTCTAGTAAACCCACACCGTACTTTACAAATAACTTCGGTGATAGATACTTACCGATATAAAAAGAAGTCTCACGCGTGTTTGGGTCAGTGTCGATACCAAACTCATCAATACCAAAAGTGTCTTGCAATGATTCACCTATTGCCTCAGTTCCTTTAGCCCCTAACATTAATAGTGCTTGTAGTTGAATATCGCTAGAGCTAGTAGACGAAGCGGACTGCATACTTTTGCCGAGTATTAAATAGGAGAGAATCTCAGAGTCTGGCATTGCTGGTGTTGAGAACAGCCTAAAGTCAGGCTCAATTAAGGTGCCGACTACTTGTGCACCGACATTCACATTTCCCGCGCTATTACCGCTTGAGATATCACGTTTGACACGCAGATCGAGCCCTGGATTGCTCACGTCTCCGCCATTGTAGATAAATGAACCTTTGTCTATATTTAACTCTTGACCATAGATTTCATAGCTACCATCCGCAACATTAATACTGCCAACTGCTGTGGTTGAACGACTTGGCTGCTCTACAATTTCTAGACTTCCTTGCAGGCGTCCGGTGAAACCATAAGCATCCACGGAAACTCGATCTCCTAGGTTAACGCGTATTTGTGCATTGACCGCTAATGCGTCTTCACTATTCTGGCTTTCCGCAATAGGCTCACCGTTACTGGTAATCACCACATCACTGGAATTGCTGACCGAAGTCTCAAATTCTGGAGATGAAATTGCGGCATATGGCACATCAACCGTGCCGGCAATCTCAATCGCCCGATCATTTACATAAACAGTAAGATCAGGCGATACGTCTACCGTTGCCGCGGGCATTTGCAATGCGCGAAAATTTCGTCCGGTAATGCGTAAATAAGCTTCGGCATCGAGTGGTAAAGCAACCCCTTCTATGAGTACCCAACCATCTTCACCAGCTTTTGCCTGTCCTTCTATTTCTAGTGCACCATCGGAATCTGGCCGATCAATTAATGCTAATCGCACGTCATTAAATACGAAGTTTGTTTCTGCGAACACCACTGATTCTGCGTAAACCTCCATATCGCCATTGATACTCGGTTGTGCCAGAGTACCGCTTAAATCGAGTTGCGCAGTTGCTTTGCCACCGTGATAACGCATACCGGGGAGCACCCAATCCAACATCGCGAGATCATCAAGTGCAAAAATCAAGTTGCCTTGGACGGTCTGCTCGCTATAAAGATCAGCAATCGAAAAATCGCCAAACAAGCCTCCTTCATTATTAGCTAATTGACCTTCGACATTAGCAGTAATAGCGTCAGCGTTGCCGTTAGCGGCAATTTCCCAGTAAGCCAGACGCGTACTGGTTTCTTGATTAAGGGCGAAAAATACAGTGTTGTCACTGCGTAACATGAGGTTCATATCACGGACTTTCAGTTGTTCACGATTTACCGAAACATCAGCTTCTAGTCTTACTAGGCCGGCAATGCGTTGTGCAACGTCGCGCTCCCGAAAGCGGTTAAGTAGCCATAACGATAGTCGTTCGCCGCTCATGCTCGCGTTTAAGCTAGATTCATCTATATCTATAGAACCACACAAGGCACCGAACTGATTCGGTTCGTGCTGCAAACACAGGCTATCTAATTGTCCCAACCAAACTTCATCTTTAAGTTCGAAGTGCAGCATCGCGGTTTCAGTGAGTAACCACTTGTCTAGGCTTTCCGTTTGTACTGTGAAAGTAGAAACTTCAATATCGAATACATTCAGCTGTCTATGAGTGTCAATTGCAAAGCTTGTTTCGAGCGCCTGCAATTCGCTTAAACCATCAGGGACGTAAGGTAGTTGCTGTATATCGCTTACGGTAAGTTGTCCGCGCAGATCATTTTGGGCTGTCGAACCATTTAGCTGCAGTTGCGTAGCGCCAAGTCCAATCGCAAAATCGTGAAAAATCAGTTGATGCTCTTTCAGCACAACAGCTCCTTTAAGAAGGGCCTGATTATTGGTATTCGGAAGTCCCAATGATGTACTTGCAGAGTTGATGGTGAAACTCAGGGCAAGGGGATCTTGCCAAGCCACATCTAGTTGGCTGTCGAGCTTGAGTTCGTCACTATTCAATAGTAGTTGTGATACCGAGACGTGGTGCAAACTCCCGTTACCGTTTATCGATGCTGTTAGGTCGTCGATAGCAATTTCAGGTTGTCCACTGACTTCTAGTTGTAGCTCGTTGCTGAACTTGTAGTCTGCTAGTGTTCCTTCGATAGCGCTTTGACCGCTCGCCACATTAATTCGGATATCATTGACTGAAAGAGATAATTGCTGGTATTCGAGCGAGAAAGATAGCGGATTCGATTGGTAGTCGCCGGTAAAATTATCGTGCTGCCAAGTTCCTTGCAGCGCAATTTGTCCGTCAGCAGAACCGATGTGAGTTGCTCGTATATTTTCAATGGCGATATTTTCAGAATCGATCTGAACCTTCCCGGAAATTTCGCTCTCCTCTGTTAAATAGCGGTCGATTACTGCCACTGAATCAGTTAACCAAGGTTTAGCTAAAGCGAGAGGGAGTTGATTTAAATTGAGTTCTGCGTGCCATGTCAGTTGTTCCAGCGGCTCAGTAATCTCCACTGACAATGATTGTGATGGCATTGTCGTCGTACTAAGTGAAGTCGCCACTTGGATCGGCTTATTCCGCAAGGCGCCATCGAAGTCCAAGCTGCCCGTTACCGGTGCTAAGCGTTCGTCATTGAAGTCAAGTTCATAGTCACCGTCACCGTTCAGCGGATAAGTATCGCGTAATTGCAATGAAACTTGACCCTGGTATTCAACAGCAAACTGGTCTTGAGAAAACTGCAATTGCATTTGATTGAGGTCAAGTTGGCTATCGACAAGATCTAACTGCGTTACAAACGTTGTCTCAAAATCGATACGGGACTCTGGTTCGGCGTCAGTTTGCACGCTGAATCCGTCGATGACTAAATGATTGATAGCGATTGAAAATGGTAATGAAACAGTAGGTAAGGTAACGGGACCTTCACTCACAGTTTTCTGCGCTGCAATTTGTAAATACGGCTGTTGTAAATACAATTCATCAATGATCAGTTTTTTGTCCAAGAGCTCGAAAGGACGCCACACTAAATTCAGGCGAGCAACAGCGAAGCGCTGGCCGTCAAATTCTACAGCTAACTGCTCAAACTCGATCGCGTCAGTAAGTGTTCCGGAAACCTCATCGTAGGTGATATGTACGGGCGCGAAATGTATCGCCTGCGCGACTAAAAAGCGGGTCCCCGCACTAGTGCTAACGAGCACGAAGGCGATGAGGGGTACTAATACAAATAAGACAACGACGGTCGTCGCTAGTACTTTTAACCATTTCATAGGTCAGGGCCTATCGTTAGATGCAAACGCCACGGTTTATCCGGTTCATCTATTGCTTGGGCAACGTCCAGCCGCACCGGTCCGATGGGTGATAGCCAACGCACACCGATGCCGTAGGTTTGCTTCCAGGTCATTGACCAATCCATGCCGCTATTCCCAAAGTCGGTAAATAGCGCTACTCGCCAATTAGGGGCGACTAAGTAGTCCACCTCTGCACTTGCGACTCCTAAATAACGGCCGCCGACGACAACACCTTCGGCATTGGTAGGGCCTAACTGTTGGTATGCGTAACCGCGTACACTGTGGTCACCGCCGGCGAAAAATCGCAGTGAGGGTGATATTTCATCGAAGTCATCGGTGTTCATGCCGCCGAGTTCAGCACGAGCCAACAAACGCCACTGTTCGTTTAATGAATAAACAGCTTTACCGCTGAGCGTCAGTGAGACGAATGATGCGCTCGATAACGCACTGTCACTGGCTCCCTGTAAACGAGCGCTGAGTCGGAATCCACTGTCTACCAGATTGCGGTTACTTGGATCTAAATTGCTGCTAACGTAACTAACTTCAGCGCTCGGTACTAAAAAGCTAGAAGTTTCTCGTGTCGCGGTACCAAAGCGAAAATCCTCCCGCAAGTAGCTAATTTGGTAGCTGCGCTGCCAGGTATCATAGTGACGAGTGTCGCGTACACTCGCACGATAAAGCGTCGAATCTAATTCTTCGTAACTACGGTCAATAACTTCACCGCTAAGACTGTATTGGTCGCGTGCAGGATCCTTACCAGGAATAATGTAATCGACAAAGCCAGTGCTTTGCAGCTGAGACAGCCGTAACAAGCTAGAGAGCCGGTGACCTCTGTCGTTGACCCAACGCCGATCAAAACCGAGAGTCAAACGGGCACCCGTATCGGTACCATAGCCTGGGCCAATTTGATAAAAGTCTCGTTGGTTCGCGGTCACACGAATCGAGACAGGAACTTCCTCCGCTTTTGCTTCTTGCCACAAAGGAGCTACTTCGACGCTTTCAAAATAATCACTACCTGCTAGCGCAATTTGTAGATCGAGCAAGTCACGGGTATGAAATAAGTCACCTTCTTCAAATTGAAAGTAGCGTTCGATGAATTCGCTAGATAAATGATTACAGCAAATGGTAACTTCGCCAAAACGAAAACGTTCACCGCTCGCATAGGTCAGGGATATGTGAGCGCTGGCATCACTCAGCTCGACTTGCAGTTTTTGTTCAGTGAAGCGGGCGTTGTAATAACCACGCTCGGCCGCCAAATTACGCAGCATCGATTTGATTCTTTCGTAGTCGGCGTGCAGCAGCGGTTCGCCAATTTTTACAGGGAAGCGTTTTTGCAGTTGCTGGTAGGCATCATCGTCGGCAAGACTGCCGTCTATTATAATATCGAGTGTGCGGACCCGCGTGCGCTGACCTAGTTCAATCGTGTAATTAACGCTAACTTCGTCGCCGGTTTCGCGTACATCAGTTTCGACTTCAGTGTGATAGTAACCAAACGGGCGTAATGCTTGTTTGATTTCAGCCTCACCACGACGGGCGAGGAAGCGCACCCGAAATATACTAGGTGCGACTTGTCCGGAGTATTCGAGAATCCCCAGATAACTCTCTACATTGCTGGCAAGCTGACCATCAACACCGGAGTAGGAGACTTCTAGAACTGCTTCGGCCTGCTCTTGTGGTTGGGCATTTGCTGCACTAGCCAGCAAACATCCAAACAGCAAGACGAGCAAGCATAATCCTTTGTGTGCCGTCACTCATTCACCGCCACTTGCATATTAAGTCTTTCATAGACATCAGTATATCAGAGCAATTCCATGAAATCGGCGAAAAAAGCTGCAAGTGATTCGTAAAATTACACAAAAGACTTGCTCGCAACACAGCTGCCAGTATAATTCGGGGTCTGCACTGCAGGGGTGTAGTTCCAATTGGTAGAACAGCGGTCTCCAAAACCGACGGTTGGGGGTTCGAATCCCTCCACCCCTGCCACTTTCCAACATGCATCGAATTGGTTAAGCTTGGCTTATGAAACAAGCATCACCAGATAATTCAGTCACCCTTTGGGATACCGATCAAGAGCAGGCATTGCAGGCACTTGGCCTAACGGTGTGGCAAGCTGCGGGCACTGAGAATTTAATCCATAGTGCTGAACAGGTGCACATCTATTACCAATTGGGACAGTGGTTGTTGCAAACTCAAGAACAACTTCCGGTACAACTCAATCGTTGGACCCAAGATGTCTTTCGCGCGCTCGATCCTAATCAATTGCATCCCAAACCGGTCGAGGTCGCTGCGGCAACTGCAAAAACGTGGGCAGCAGAACGGCGCCTAAATGGCACGGAAATTCTCGCACAACCCTTAGCTGCTCAGCAAAAACGTCAACTTTGGGCTAAGCTCTGTGGCGCCCCGAATCGTTGAGTTAGTCTCCTATTCGAGCGACATGCTCGAAATTGAGCAAGCATGTCATTTTACGCCATGGTCAGAAGCTACTTTGCGTGACTGCTTTCGCCAAAACTACTTGATCTACGGTGCTCTCACAGAGCATGACGAGTTACTTGGCTACTGCATCGTCCAAGTGATAGCCAATGAATTCAATTTGATGAACATCGCGGTGTGCCCCAGTCATCAAGGGCAAGGGATTGGCGCGCAATTGTTGGCGCGTTTGCTGGAATCAGCTGCTGCCGTGACGGCGCAAATATGGCTGGAGGTGCGGGTTTCGAATGCGCAAGCGATTCGGCTTTATGAAGGCTTCGGTTTTAAGGTAATAGGCAAACGTCCACATTACTATAGATGTGCGACTGGCTATGAAGATGCATTGGTGATGGGGTGGCATGGCGAGCATGCCACCACTTAAAAATCAGGACAGAACTTCGTCTTAAGCAATTGCATAAATTGCAGAGTGTCTTGATCTTGAATTGAGTAATAGATGGTCTGCGCTTCTTTTCGAAATTTGACCAAGCCTTGTTGACGTAACACGGCAAGATGTTGCGAAAAGGCCGAAGGGCTCAATGGGAAATGCTTATTTAACTCACCAACACTTTGTTCACCGTTTGCGAGGTGACAAAGGATTTGAAGCCGGTGTTCATTTGCAATTGAACGCAAGAATATTGCCGCGCTTTGGGCTTCATCCTGCTGCATTTCTTCGATTGTCAGCGTAGACATAATCAATACCTATGATTTTTGGGCTAACTCCCGCTCAGTTTTCAAACCGAAAACTTCCCGCATAGCGATACTCGCAGGACAGAACCCTGTAAACGATTGTTGGAAGAGATTAGCTCCAACAAAGACCGTAAGCCAAATAAAATTAGGATGCACCCAGACTGTTAGTGCGACCGATAATAGTACCATAAAACCTGCAAAAGCAGATAGTGCTCTTTCAACACTCATATACAACCTCTTTTTTGATTTCATCTAATTTAGATATATCTAAATAATAGTTATCGCGCGAGCGAATGTCCAATTTTTTCTTTGATAGAGGTCACTCAATTGTTGCCTTCAGTTGCTTGGCTTCATTTGTTGAAAAGAGTAAGCTGTTAACCCATAAATTCAAAATGAAGAGCTATGACAGAACCAACACTTCCTATCGAGCTGTTGCAGCAAAAAGCGCAACAAGCGAGCCAAAAAGCCTATGCACCCTATAGCAATTTCCCAGTGGGAGCTGCGTTGTTAATGAAAAACGGCGAAGTGGTGACAGGCTGTAATGTCGAAAATGTCTCCTTTGGACTCTCTAATTGTGCCGAGCGCACAGCCATCTTCAGTGCACTCGCCCAAGGCTTTCAACCTGCAGACTTTCAGCAACTTGTGGTGTTTACGCCAGGCGACAAAGCCTATGCGCCGTGTGGCGCGTGTCGACAAGTTATTGCTGAATTCTTTGCAGCAACAGCAACAGTCGCTTCGACCAGTGAGCGACAGTTGCGGCAATGGACTGTTGCAGAACTGCTGCCCGATGCCTTTAGTTTCGACAGTGAAAAATATCGTAAGGAAAGCTGATGCGAGAGATTAAAGAAACTGCGCGCTTAGCGCTGCAGTTAATGGACCTTACGTCGCTCAATCATGCCGATACAGCGGCGAGCACGACGCAATTGTGTGAGGCAGCAAAAACCTCATATGGTTCTCCTGCTGCATTGTGTGTTTATCCAGAGCACATTATTTGGGCAAAAAGTGAGCTTCAGCGCCTCGGTTTAACCGGCGTCAAAGTAGCGACGGTAACTAATTTCCCTGGTGGTTACACAGATATTGAGCGGGCCATCAGTGAAACAGCCCGCGCGGTTGCCGCAGGTGCTGACGAAATTGATGTGGTGTTTCCATATGCCGCATTTTTGCAGAGTGATGAGCATCTTGCGGCCGAGCTTATCACGAGTTGCAAGCAAGCTTGTGGCGTTACCGCACGACTCAAAGTTATTCTAGAAACAGGCATACTTGATACACCACGCAGTATTCAGCGCGCCAGTGAAATTGCGATTGAGAATCAAGCAGATTTTATTAAGACCTCAACGGGTAAAGTAGCGGTGAACGCCACCGTAGCGGCGGCAGCAGTAATGCTCGATGTGATTAAAGCGAATAACCCCCAATGCGGCTTTAAAGCAGCAGGGGGCGTGCGTACCGCCGTAGACGCTGATCACTACCTGAGCCTCGCTGAACAAAAACTCGGCGCTGAATATTTAGCACCGGCAACGTTTCGCTTCGGCGCGAGCGGACTGCTAACCAACCTAATTGCTGTATTAGCTGGCGATGAACCGGCGGATACAAAAGGAACTTCGTACTAATGTTTTTACCTCAAGAAATAATTCGCAAGAAACGCGATGGCGGCACCTTATCAAATGCTGAAATCGGCTTTTTCGTTAATGGCATTTCCGATAACAGCATTGCTGAAAGTCAAATATCAGCGTTAGCAATGGCGGTGTTTTTTCAAGGCATGAGCATGGCTGAACGCATTGCGCTCACCGAAGCGATGCGTGATTCGGGGCAAGTGCTGCAGTGGCAAGACTTGCACTTAGATGGGCCTGTTTTAGATAAACACTCAACCGGCGGGGTTGGTGACGTAGTCAGTCTAATGCTGGGGCCGATTATCGCTGCTTGCGGTGGTTATGTACCTATGATTTCTGGACGTGGACTTGGGCACACCGGCGGCACCTTGGATAAAATGTTTGCCATTCCTAATTATCAAGCCCTGCCAGATGATGAACTGTTCCGCAAGGTTGTGAAAGAGGTGGGTGTGGCCATCATTGGTCAGACGGGTAGTTTAGCCCCTGCTGATAAACGTTTTTATGCGACGCGTGATATTACCGCGACGGTCGAGTCTGTTCCCCTGATTACCGCGTCTATTTTATCGAAAAAGCTAGCTGCTGGCCTTGATGGTCTGGTGCTTGATGTGAAAACCGGCAACGGTGCGATCATGGACACGCTTGAACGTTCAGAAGAGTTAGCTGAAAGTTTGGTACAAGTTGCTGTCGGTGCTGGTGTACCTACGACCGCGCTGATCACCGATATGAACGAAGTGCTGGCGCAATCAGCCGGTAATGCGGTTGAGGTACGCGAAGCGATTCGTTATTTACGTGGCGACCAGCGCACGCCAAAATTACATGAGGTTACCGTTGCCTTGTGTGCCGAAATGCTGGTCATTGGTAAGCTCGCGCCCGATTTAAATGCGGCTCGTGAGCAAGTCGAGAAGGTACTTGCGAATGGTGCAGCGGCTGAGCGTTTCACGCAGATGGTGGCGGCACTCGGTGGACCGCGCGATATTATTGACAACTATACGCAACATCTACCACTCGCAGCGGTCGCTAAACCAGTGTTTGCAACTGCCGAGCAGCTAGCCTCGGGTGATTGCGTAAGTGCAATTGCGACTCGTCAGCTTGGCGTGGCAGTGGTGGCGCTTGGCGGTGGGCGCCGACGCAGTTCCGATAGCCTTGATTACAGTGTGGGCTTAGATGAACTGGCGATGATCGGCCAACGTATTGATCAGCAGACACCGCTAGCAATGGTTTACGCGGCTGATGAGCAAGCATGGCAAGAAGCGGCGGAACAGGTCCGTTCAGCCTATCAATTTGCGACATCAGCGGAGCGCCCACCGGCGGTTCATAAACGTATCGGAGGCTAAGTATGGCACGTGCAATCATCATGGTTCTGGATTCATTCGGTGTGGGTGCCGCGGATGACGCGGCCGCCTTCGGCGATGAAGGTGCCGATACTTTTGGTCACATTGCAGAATTGTGTGCCGCAGGCAAAGCCGATGAGGGGCGACAGGGCCCGTTGCACGTACCAAATCTGAATCGTTTGGGACTTGCGGAAGTCAGCCGCGGTGCCACAGGACGCTATCCCGCAGGAATGGGGCCGGTTGACGGTATTATCGGGCGCTACGGTTGGGCACAAGAACTCTCGTCAGGCAAAGATACGCCGTCTGGTCATTGGGAAATAGCTGGTGTGCCGGTACTGTTCGATTGGGGCTATTTTGCCGATAAAACCGACTCCTTCCCAGCGGATTTATTGCAGCAAATGGTGCAACGTTTTGATTTGCCGGGCTACCTTGGTAATTGCCACGCTTCGGGTACTGAGATTATTGAGCGACTCGGCGCTGAGCATTGTCAGACTGGCAAACCCATCGTCTACACCTCAGCCGACTCGGTCTTTCAGATTGCCTGTCACGAAGAGACGTTTGGGCTTGAACGTCTTTATCAGCTGTGCGAACTGGTGCGAGAACTCGTTGACCCATACAACATTGGGCGCGTTATCGCACGACCTTTTACTGGTAATGCAGAAAACGGCTTTGCGCGTACCGCCAATCGTCGCGACTATGCAACGCCACCACCGGCGCCGACGGTTCTAGATACGCTCAAAGACGCTGGGCATGAAGTCATCAGCATTGGCAAAATTGCTGATATTTTCGCCCATCAAGGCATCACGCAAAAATACAAAGCTGATGGTCTCGAGGCACTTGTTGATAAGACGCTTGAGCAGTTGAAAACAGCGCCTGATGGTGCGCTCATTTTTACCAATCTAGTCGACTTTGACATGCTTTATGGGCATCGTCGTGATGTGGCAGGCTACGCGCGAGCGCTTGAGACCTTCGACACATTGTTGCCGCAGGTCATGGCGGCAATGGCTGCTGATGATGTACTTATTTTAACAGCTGATCATGGTTGCGACCCAACGTGGCCAGGCACCGACCATACCCGCGAGTTTATTCCGGTGTTGCTCTATGGCGCGCAGTTACCGACTAACAACCTCGGTAAACGTGAGACTTTTGCTGATATAGCGCAAACCCTTGCTGAATTTTATGGCTTACCCGCCATGGACTATGGGGCATCATTACTGCCGTCTGCTGATTCGAAGTAAGAACAAAAGGAACATTGGCGTGAGTACTCCACATATTAACGCAAAGCCAGGTGATTTCGCAGAAACCTGCTTGTTTCCCGGTGATCCACTACGGGCAAAGTTTATCGCTGAGCAGTATTTAGAAAGCGTTGAATGTGTCACCAATGTACGCAATATGTTGGGATACACGGGTAACTACAAAGGCCAGCGGATATCGGTAATGGGCTCCGGAATGGGCATGCCGTCGTGCGCCATTTATGCTACCGAATTACTGCAACATTATCAGGTAAAAAAATTGGTGCGGGTTGGTAGTTGTGGCGTGATCAATGAACAGCTCGACTTAAACGATGTCATCATTGCACATGCGGCGGCCACGGATTCGAGCTTTAATCGCCAACAATTTGCCGGGCTCGATTTTCCTGCAGTCGCTGATCCGCGTTTATTACAGCAGTTCTTGAACTATGCCGATCACAGCGGCAGTGCAGTTACACTTGGACTTATTTTCTCGACTGATAATTTTTATGGCGGTGACACAGCATTGTGGCCTCTGTTTCGAAAATTTGGGGTGCTGGGCTTTGATATGGAAGCGGCAGCACTCTATTCAGTTGCAGCTCAGTTTAATGCGCAAGCACTGACGGTGTTGTCGGTGTCTGACAATCTGTTGTCTGGCGCGAAGTTATCAGCAGCGGATCGACAAAGTGGTTTTGCAACCATGATTGAGTTTGCGCTCAACGCGCTTAGCCCAAGCGCTTAACTCGACAATGAATTTCCGCCGCGCCACCCATTTGGGTGGCGTTTTTGTACTGGATCAGCGAAAATGCGCGGGTTAGTTCAAAAGGAAAGTATGAATGTCGCAATCAGCACTCGCAAAAGAAGTCGCCAAACGCCGCACGTTTGCCATTATCTCGCACCCTGACGCAGGTAAAACAACCATTACCGAAAAGGTCTTGTTGCACGGGCAACGCATCCAAAAAGCCGGTACCGTCAAAGGCAAAAAGTCTGGCCAGCACGCTAAATCAGACTGGATGGAAATGGAAAAGGAACGGGGCATCTCGGTGACCACGTCGGTGATGCAATTCCCCTATGCGAATGCATTGGTGAACCTCCTTGATACCCCAGGGCACGAAGACTTTTCGGAAGATACCTATCGTACCTTAACCGCCGTCGACTCATGCCTGATGGTCATCGATGGCGCTAAGGGTGTTGAAGACCGCACCATCAAGCTGATGGAGGTCACTCGTTTACGTGACACGCCAATCATCACCTTTATGAACAAGCTAGACCGTGATATTCGAGACCCACTGGAGCTACTCGATGAAGTCGAAAGTGTGCTGAATATCATGTGCGCCCCAATCACTTGGCCAATTGGTTCAGGTAAGAATTTCAAAGGCGTCTACAACCTCATCGATGATGAAGTGATACTCTACAAAACCGGCCAAGGGCACCGCATTCAAGAGCGTGATGTCATTAAAGGATTGGATAACCCTGAGCTCGATGCACGCCTTGGTGATTATGCGCAAGATTTGCGCGATCAGATTGAGTTAGTGCAGGGTGCATCTAACGCCTTTGACCTTGAAATGTTTTTGGCTGGAGAATTAACGCCAGTCTATTTCGGTACCGCACTCGGTAACTTTGGTGTTGATCACATGCTTGATGGCCTAGTGCAATGGGCGCCGACGCCGTTACCACGGGAAACCGATGAAGCGACAGCCGTGGCTGCAACGGCGCCGAGCTTTTCTGGCTTTGTATTTAAAATCCAAGCGAATATGGACCCTAAACACCGTGACCGAGTCGCCTTTATGCGTATCGTTTCCGGAAAATACGAAAAAGGCATGAAGATGCATCAGGTCCGCACGGGTAAAGATGTGCGTATTTCTGATGCGTTAACGTTTTTAGCCGGTGATCGCGAGCAAGTCGAAGAAGCTTACCCTGGCGATATTATCGGCTTGCATAACCACGGTACTATCCAGATTGGTGATACTTTTACCGCTGGTGAAAAATTCAAATTCAGCGGTATTCCGAACTTCGCGCCAGAAATGTTCCGTCGTATTCGCTTAAAAGATCCACTGAAACAAAAGCAGCTGTTGAAAGGCTTGGTTCAGCTTTCGGAAGAGGGCGCGGTGCAGGTGTTTCGGCCGCTCAGCAACAATGATTTGATCGTCGGTGCAGTGGGTGTTCTGCAGTTTGATGTGGTGGTGCATCGATTAAAATCAGAATATAACGTCGATGCTATCTATGAATCAGTCAATGTTGCCACGGCCCGTTGGGTGACCTGCAAGGATGAGCGCAAACTTGACGAATTCCGTCGTAAAGCGGAACAAAACTTAGCTCTTGATGGCGGTGATAGCCTAACCTACATCGCCCCCACTATGGTAAACCTGAGCTTGGCAACTGAGCGTTACCCTGATATTGAGTTCCATCAAACGCGCGAGCATTAACGCATGACCGACTTGCTATTCGATACCCACTGCCATCTTGATTTCGAGGTGTTTGATGCGGATCGAGAGCAAGTCCTGCAACGCGCCTACGACAAGGGAATTCGGCATATCTGGGTACCCGGCACCACACATCAAACACCACGCCTGCAGCTTGAGCAGTGCGCTGGTGTGCAGTTGCACTACGCAGTCGGCTTGCATCCTTATTTTATTGCCGAGCACCAGCCAGAGCACCTGACTTGGGTTGAGCAACAATTGGCGGCCAACAGCAACTTGTGGGTGGGGGAGATAGGCTTAGATCGCACCTGTAAACATTGGCAAAAGCAATGCGAATTCTTTGTCGAGCAAGTACAACTCGCCGTTCGCTATCAACGTCCGTTGATTTTACATCATCGTAAAAGCCAAAGTGATTTGTTGGGTTATCTGAAGCAGTATCTGGAACAACGCTCGGTCCAAGGTATTCTGCACGCATTCAGTGGCAGCTATGAACAAGCGTGCAGCTGGATTGAAAAAGGCTTCAAGTTAGGTGTCGGTGGCACCATTACCTACGAACGCGCTCGTAAAACTCGCGATGCTATCAGCCGTGTTCCACTAACCGCTTTAGTGCTCGAAACGGATGCACCGGATATGCCGTTGGCAGGTCGCCAAGGTCAACGCAACGAACCGAGCTACTGTGCTGAGGTATTGCTGGCGCTGCAGGAGCTGCGCACCGAGCCTGCCGCTACTGTTGCGAAGCAGCTTTGGCAGACGAGTTGTCAGTTGGCGCAGCTAACCGAAGGCGACGATAACGCCATTTGTTAAACGTTATAGCAATCAGAATCCCAGCTAAAACGGCAAAAACCAATAAAAACTGTCCGTAGTACGACAAATAACTATGCGTCGCTAACGGTTCTGCCAGCAATAAATCTTGATTGATGGTGATGTGCAAGAAACCATGAATGAGTTGGCCTTCGCGAATTTCTTTTACAATGACGAAAGCTTGTTCCGGACTCTCAGTTATGGCATCGGCACTCACCACCTCTTGACCATAGTTGTTATAGATAGCTGCGTATTCAATCAGCTTCTGTTGCGTTAGTTGTTGCACCAGTTGCTGTAAGTTATCTTGTTCATTCGCTATCAACCAATGGCGCGCTTCATGGGCAGCTTGCTCGGCGGTTAACTCAATCAACTGCTGACTGTGTGTCTGCAAATCGGACAAACTAGTGTCCTGCATGTTGCTCCAAAAGTTCTCAATGAGGATGATCAATAGCAACGCAGCCAACAATCGTCGACCACGGCGATAGACAAGCTTGATGATATTGATAACATGTTGTGCAGTCGTCATAGCAAAACTATACGCTGAGGGCGGTCATTAGAGCAACCACAGAAGAGCAGTAAACATGGTAAATTTATCACAACCGGGACTGGTTGTTTTTGATATGGACTCAACCTTAATCACGATTGAGTGCATTGATGAGCTGGCCGCTTTGGTCGATCGCAAAGCTGAAGTAGCGGCCATCACCGCAGCTGCAATGCGCGGTGAACTCGATTTTGCCGGAAGTTTACGACAGCGCGTGGCGGTGTTAGCTGGATTGGAACGTGACCAGCTGGCGCAGTTATTTCAGCCAATTCCGCTGACCCTCGGAGCAGCAGAACTCATCACTTGGTTTCGCCAAAAAGGCTGGCGCACTGCGGTGGTATCTGGCGGTTTTACTTGGTTTACTGAGCAGTTAGCCAGCGCTATTGGTTTAGATCAGCACTGCGCAAACAGCTTGTTATGGGACGCCGATAAGCTCACCGGCAAGGTCGCGGAGCCTATCGTAGATGCACAACGCAAAGCGTCGCAACTCAAAGTGTGGGCTGAGCATTATCAAATCCCCCTAGCACAAACTATCGCTGTGGGTGATGGCGCCAATGACCAAGCCATGCTAGAAGCTGCTGCGGTGGGTGTGGCATTTTGTGCGAAACCGGCACTGCAAGCGGTTGCCGATATTGTCATCAATGAACCGAATTTAATGGCGCTAGCGCATCACTTACAGCACAACGAGAAACAATAATATGGCGAAAGCAAAGACGGCTTATGTCTGTAATGACTGCGGAGCTGACTTTCCGCGCTGGTTGGGACAGTGCACCGAGTGTAAAGCGTGGAACACGATTACCGAAGTTCGTTTAGCCAGCGCAAAAACCGCTGCGGTTGAACGCCGCGGCTTTGCCGGCGCAACTCAAGCCCAAGTGCAAACCCTCAGCGAGGTCAATCTTGAGGAGCTACCGCGCTTCAGTAGCACCTTTCAAGAGTTTGATCGGGTTTTAGGCGGTGGCGTTGTGCCAGGATCCGCAGTACTGATAGGCGGCTCCCCCGGCGCTGGTAAAAGTACTTTGCTGTTGCAAACCATGTGCAACCTCGCAACGCATATGCCGGTACTGTACGTAACCGGTGAGGAATCTTTACAGCAGGTGGCGATGCGGGCTAAACGTTTGCAATTACCGACCGATAAACTGCGCATGTTGGCGGAAACCTCAGTCGAAACCATTTGCGATCTTGCCGATAAAGAACAACCCAAAGTAATGGTGATTGACTCCATTCAAGTGATGCACCTTGCTGATATTCAATCGGCTCCCGGCAGTGTGTCGCAAGTAAGGGAATCGGCCGCTTATCTGACTCGCTATGCGAAACGTAAAGGTGTGGCGATTATCATGGTCGGCCACGTTACCAAAGACGGCTCTTTAGCTGGCCCGAAAGTGCTCGAGCACTGCATTGATGCATCGTTGCTGTTAGAAGGTGATGCTGACGCACGCTTTCGCACACTTCGCGGTCATAAAAACCGCTTTGGACCCGCCAACGAACTGGGCGTATTCGCTATGACAGAGCAGGGGCTGAAAGAAGTCACAAACCCTTCCGCAATCTTCTTACAACGCGGCGAGGATCATGGCAACGGTTCGGTGGTGATGGTGATTTGGGAGGGGACACGACCGTTGTTGGTCGAGTTACAAGCGTTAGTGGATGCTAGTCAATTAGCCAACCCTCGCCGCGTTGCGGTGGGAATGGAAGCGACCCGCTTAGCGATGCTGCTCGCGGTATTGCACCGTCATGGCGGTTTGCATATGTCGGATCAAGACGTTTTCGTTAACGTGGTTGGCGGCGTGCGCGTCACCGAAACCGCGGCAGACCTTGCGCTGTTATTGGCGATTGTTTCGAGCTTCCGTGAGCAACCGTTGCCCCGCGATCTTATTGTCTTTGGCGAGGTTGGCTTAGCAGGGGAAATCCGTCCGGTGCAAAATGGTCAAACACGCCTGCAAGAAGCTGCCAAACACGGCTTCAAACGGGCCATAGTGGCTGCTGGCAACAAGCCAAAAGCGGCAATAGCAGGGATGGAAGTAGTTGCCGTCAAAAACCTACAGCAAGCGTTAGAGGCGGTTTAATGAGAATGGCGCTAGTGGTGCTTGCCGCACTGTGGTTTACCGCGGTGAACGCGAAGACCGTCGCCAGTATTAATCCATGTTTAGATGACTGGCTACCGCAATGGCTGCCATCGACCTGGCAAGTGCTGCCGACCACGGGCCATCAACAGCGTCTTGAAGCTATCGTGTTGGGTGAGCCTGACGTGATTGTCGCTGGTAGTTTTGTCAATCAGCAGTTGTTATTGGCACTGCAAGACCACGCAGAAGTATTGACCTTGCCCTATGTCAGTTCCATGTCTGGCTGGCGTAACGCGGTACGACAACTTGCCACTGAACTGCAAGTAGCCTCGGCTGCCGAACAATGGTTGCGGCAGCAACAACAAGAATTACAAGGCTATCGCCTCGATGACCTCGGTGAGCTCCTGGTGTTAATGCCTAATTCATACACGTGGGGCGCTAACAGTTGGGTGGGCCAACTCCTGCATCAGCATGGGGCGCGGCTGAGTCCAATTGCTGGCAATGGCGAGTTAGTGCGTCTGCAACTTGAACAATTGCTGGCAAGCGAACCTGACACTGTGATTTTGGAAGGGTTCTCGCAATCCTATGGGCGCTCACAAGATTGGTTGTGGCACGACGCTGTGCAGCATTGGTTAGCACAACGACGTGTGGTTGAAGTTGACGGGGATATTGCTGGCTGTGCCGACTATCGTGCTGTGGATTATTTGCACAGTATCACGCGAGGCGGTGCTTGATATGCAGCTGCGCTATTTACTATCAGCGTTGATCATTTTATTGGTGCTAAGTTTTTTGCATTTGGCGCTTGGCCCGTCCAGTTTCGGTTTTGCGCATTTAGGTGACAACAGCGCTGTTATTTTGTTTGACCTCAGACTTCCGCGCGCTTTACTAGCTATGCTAAACGGCGCCGCGCTTGGGATGGCTGGCGCAGTGCTCCAAGTTGTTTTTCGTAATCCACTGGCTGAACCTGGCATTACCGGTATTGCCGGAGGAAGTGCCTTGGCCGTGGTGTTGGTGCTCTATACCGGAGTACTATTGCCGGTGAATTGGCTACTGCCGTTGGTTGGCATGCTGGGCGGCTTCGTGAGCCTACTTTTATTGTGGGCGATTGTTGGGCACTACACTGATAATTTACGTTTGATTCTCGCGGGCGTGGCAGTAGCTGCTTTTGCTGCAGCATTACTCGCTTTAGTCTTGAATTTGGCACCAAATCCATTTGCATATCTAGAGTGGAGTCTATGGTTGTTGGGCTCGGTCGCGAACCGTGGTTGGGAGCAGGTCTATCTATTATTTCCAGCAGTTGTCATCGGCGCTTTGCTGATTGTCTCGCAACAGCGCTACTTAAGTGCGCATATTTTTGATGCAGCAACCCTGGCAACACTCGGGTTTCGCCAACGTTGGGCGCTATGGTGGCTGCTGCTCGCCATTACTTTACTGATTTCAGCGTCAGTGGTGACCGCTGGTGTGATTGGCTTTATTGGCCTACTAGCGCCACACCTTGCGCGGCTACTTGGCGAACATCGTCCACCGCAACTGGTCGCTTATAGCGCGCTTTCTGGAGCCGCCTTGCTGTTATTGATCGACAGCCTGGTCAAGGTCATTCCAACACCGGTGGAAATGCAATTGGGCGTGATAGCAGCGTTTGTTGGTGCACCCTGGTTGATTGTGCTTTTATGGCGGCAACAGGTGCGCTGATGGTAACTATTGAAAATTTAGGTTTAACCCCTCGCTTGCAGCCGATTTCTTGCCGACTGAGCGGTTCGCAACTGGTAGGCATTATTGGCCCAAATGGTGCCGGCAAAAGTACTTTGCTGAATCTATTGGCCGGGCAATTACCAGCAACACAGGGGCGCGTGGAGTTCGGCGGTGATAACTGGCTCGACTCTTCTGCGTTGCAACGCCGGCAATCTTTAAGCTTCATGCCACAGCAGCCGCACGCCGATGGTGCGCTCACGGTTGCAACAGTGTTACAGGTGGGACTGGTCAATTTACGCTTAAGCACTCCGGTGACTGCAGAGATAGCACGAGTGACTGAGCTGTTAGAGCTACAACCGTTACTGCAACGCCCCATGGCAAGCTTATCTGGAGGCGAGCAGCGTCGCGTACATTTGGCGCGCGCATTGCTTGGCGATTTGCCTTGGTTAGTGTTGGACGAACCTATTGCCAGTCTCGATATCCACTATCAGTTACAGATGATGGAGTTGTTGAGGGCGCAAGCGCGCACCGGCAAGTTAGTTATGGTGGCTCTGCACGATTTAAGCTTAGCCGCGCGCTTTTGTGATGCTTTGTTGCTGCTCGACCAAGGGGCGCTGCGTGCCGTTGGCGAGCCTGCCGAGGTACTCAGTGATGAGAACCTTGCTGCGGCATTTCGAATACAAGCGCGTTGGTTATGCACTGAACAGGGGGTAGGTTGGCTACCCCAACTGCTCAGAGATGCAGATTAAAACTCGTTTGCCCATTGTTCAAGCAGCGGATGCCGGCGGCTTTGTTCGGTGTTCTCCTTAACTACGGAAGACGCCGCGCTAACTGGACTGCAACTGCTATTGAGCATGTAAAAGCGCGCCTCATCAAGCAAAGGATCGCCGTTTTGTCCCCAATTAGCGACCAAGTTGTCATTCGCTTGGCAGGTGGGGGCGATACCATCAAAGTAACGGCCTTCTCCTTCTGCATTGACGGTTTCAAAGTTGATAACAAAGCTACGCTTATCACAGAATGGTTGTGGCGATTGCCCCACTGGCTTGCCGCAAGTGGGTTGACCTATGACCACCACTTCGATGAAGGGTTTGAGACTGTTGATCAGTAATTCTGACGAGGAGCAACTTGCACCTGTGGTTAGCACGAATACACGGTCTAGATCGAGCTGCCGCACGCCATCAATTAGTTCGAACTGAGAGGTATAGTTATTGGCTGTATTTTTGTCGTTAAATAGCAGCGTGACGAAATCAAAACCAAGCACATTATTACCTGCGGCCTGACTACTCGCCTGATTCGCGTAGCGAATGAGACCACCACCGTTGTAGCGGACATCAATGACTAACTCATCAACGCCCACCAAGGCATCATAGGCATTGTTTAAATCAGCGCCAGTGCGGTCAATAAAACTATTGAGTACATAATAGCCAACATCTTGTTCGCCGACTGTGAAGCGCTCGGTTGCCAACACTGTGTTAGTTTCAACTTCGGTTTTACTGACTAATTCAGTGAATTCAGTACCGTCTGGACGTTGCCAACTGAATTCCACGGTAACACCCACATTGTTAGCACCCAAAGCTTGGTTCAAGCTACCGTTGGCGATAAGGGTAGCCACTGAGGTGCCATCGATTGCGGTAATTTCATCGGCACGTTGCATTCCTGCTTGTGCGGCCGGTGAATCTGGATACACGTAATTGAGCAACAAACGATTACCTAAGGTGCGAGTGGCGAAGCCAAAGCCGATGTATTCAGCATTCACAAAGCGTGATTGGTATTCGGCTTCAGTCAACACATAGCTAAACCGATCGACCGGGCTGCGAATTGCATCTAGCAGTTCGAACACCGAGTTATAGTCACTTGGATCGATATTATTTGGAATGTCGCTATACCAGAAGTAGTCATCGCGCATGTAATCCAAAAAGTATTCATTCTGCCCAACGACTGAGCAATTATCGGAATTCGCTGAGCCACTGCCTGTTGGTGTAGAGCTTCCACCGCCGCCACCGCCACACGCTACGAGCAGAGCGATCGCACTAGCGCTCATGATGAATTTAGCTGCAGTTGTCATAATGCCATTCATAACCATCAACCTCTTGCTGCACATCAATTATTTATACGATGCTCTAACTTGTACGTCTAGAGTGAGAAAATTGCTTAGTGACGCTGACAGGAATTTTTGGCACACTGCGGTCACATTTATGTAGTAAACGAGCATCTTCCATGACAGCAGTAATGATCGACCTGCAGGGCACTGAAGTTAGCGCAACGGAACGTGAACTGTTAGCTCATCCCGCCGTGGGTGGCGTTATTTATTTTTCGCGCAATTTTACCGACCCTGAACAGCTGCACGAGCTGGTTCGGCAAACGCGTGCTGCCGCCAGTAATCCATTGTTGATTGCTGTCGATCACGAGGGCGGACGCGTGCAGCGTTTTCGCAATGGCTTTTCTGAGCTGCCGGCGATGGGCGACATTCTGACGGTTGCAAACGACTTAGCCGATGCTCAACAGATTGCCCAAGAACTTGGCTGGTTGATGGCGAGTGAACTACTTGCGCGCGATCTTGATCTCAGCTTTGCACCAGTGCTTGATGTCAACGGAATTAGTGAAGTCATCGGTAAACGTGCTTTTGCCGACAATGCTGAGCAGGTTATTCATTTAGGCCGTTGCTTTATCAAAGGTATGCACCAAGCAGGTATGAAAGCAACAGGAAAACACTTCCCTGGCCATGGTTCGGTGCAGGCCGATTCCCACATTGCTGAGCCGATTGATAATCGTAGCTGGGAAGAGATCCTTAAAACCGATTTGCCACCCTTTATTGAGTTGGCGCCGTGCTTGGATGCCATTATGCCAGCACATGTTGTTTATCCCGCTGTTGATGACCGACCGGCTGGTTTTTCACCTTACTGGATCCAGCAAATTTTGCGTGGACAACTCGATTTCAAAGGAGTGATTTTTAGTGATGACCTTGCCATGGCTGCCGCCAAAATAGCTGGGGGGATGCCAGAGCGTGCGCATGCCGCGCTGGATGCGGGCTGCGACATGGTGCTTGCGTGTAACGACCGAAAAGGCGCCGAAGCTGTGCTTGATAGCGTTTTAAGTCGCGTCGAGCAACAGACGAAACAGCAGCAATCTGCATGTTATGAGCGTTTAGGTAAAGGTGCTGCGCTGGCGCTACCGATCTTACATAATCATCCACGTTGGCACCAAGCACAGCAACTGCTGAAACGTTTTAGCGATTAGTCCCTAGGTTGTTGACTCGTAAGCAAGCGGGTCAACACAGTTGTTGCTGGCAAATGCCTCTAATCTTTCAACGCAGGCGCCGCACTTGCCACAAGCTTGTTCGCGCCCGTTGTAGCAAGTCCAAGTGTGACTATAATCGAGCCCCATGGCGAGTCCATCTGCAAGAATCTCGCCTTTATCGCAGTGCAAGTAAGGCACCGCAATTTCAATCGGTTCATAGTTGGCAATACGACTGACATCATTCATTTTCTGCACGAACTCAGGTCGGCAATCGGGGTAGATCGCATGGTCACCTGAATGGGCACCGTAATAGACAGCTTCTGCGCCGATAGAAACAGCATAACCTATCGCTAATGATAACAAGATCATGTTGCGGTTCGGTACCACGGTCGATTGCATTGAGGCTTCTTCATAATGCCCCTCTGGAATGGCTGCGGCGTCTGACGTCAGTGAACTATTGGCGATTAACTCATTGATCGCGGTGATATCGACGATTTTGTGTGGCACGCCGAGTTGATCGGTGACTTGCCGCGCAACATCGAGTTCTTTGACATGCCGTTGACCGTAATTAAATGACAGTGCATAAACTTCGTGGCCGTCTTTGATTGCGCGATGCAATACCGTGAACGAATCCATGCCGCCAGAATAAATTACGACTACCTTCGCCATCTGAAATCTCCTCGTGAACTACTCACATTTATGAACTTTGCGGTACAATAGCGGCATAGTTTACCGTAAATCAGGATGAATCCCATTACTACCAGCTATCCCGTAAACGAAATCTTCGAAACTATTCAAGGTGAAGGCTTTTATACTGGAACGCCAGCAATTTTCTTGCGCTTGCAAGGTTGTCCAGTAGGATGCCCATGGTGTGACACGCAACATACTTGGGAGCAACGCGCTGAGGACCAAGTGCCGGTTGCTCAGGTGGTGGGGAAACCCAGCGCCAGTCCAATGTGGGCGGCGCTTGATGCCGAGGCCATTCTCGCGACCTTTCAAGCGCAGGGATTTAACGCCAAGCATGTGGTCATCACTGGTGGTGAGCCAGCCATGTTCGATTTACGCGAGCTAGGTGAAACACTCGAGGCGGCGGGCTATCAATTACAAATCGAAACCAGTGGCACCTTTGCGCTGCAGGTTACCGCGCAAACATGGGTGACCGTATCGCCGAAGTTAGATATGCCTGGTGGCTATTTGGTGCGTCCAGACTGTCTGCAAAGAGCGGACGAAATCAAGCATCCCGTGGCGATGGAAAAGCATATTGAGGCATTAGATAAACTCTTAAAAAGTTGTCCGCCGAACCCAGCGGCAATCATTTGCTTGCAACCGATTTCGCAGCGTCCACGAGCGACAGAGCTGGCCATAAAAACCTGCATCGAACGCAACTGGCGACTCTCAGTGCAACTCCACAAGTATCTTCATATCGAGTAAGCAGATACCGTATCTAACGCCTCGCAGTGCGCGCTTGCACTATAGTTATTGCACGACAACTTAGCGCACGGAGGCACCATGCAACACGGACGTTCACTCTCTTCTCAACGCGGTCAAGGTATGACCGAATACATCATTATCGTGGCACTTATTGCCGTGGCAGCGATAGGGGTCTATTCGCTACTTGGCAAAACTGTCCGCAACCAAGTGGCTGGCATTGCCCATGAGGTGAGTGGGCAAAACGCCTCACAACAACTCAACCAAGCACGTTCGGCAGCGCGGCGTTCAGGGACGGTCGCGCGCCAAAATGTGACGCTTGGAAACTACGACGAAGCTACTGAATCTGGCGACAACTAATGGTGCAACGCGGTGCTATTAGTGTCTGGATGTTACCAGTGATCGCGGCCCTCTTGGCGTTAACCCTCGGTGTTGTAACCATGGGGGAACGAGTACGCGATCATTGGTACCAGCAAAATATCGCTGACAACATGGCGATTTCTGCGGCAACTTTGCTGGCGCGGGAGATGAACCTTCTCGCTCTACTCAATCGTGCCTTGATTGCTAATCAACTTAGCCTCGCCCAAGTAGCAGGTATTGCGAGTTGGTACGAAATGATGCAGGACGTGAGTGAACGCAGTGCATTAGCCGCAAGTTGGGTGCCTTATTTAAATGCCATCACGCAAAATATTGCGCGCGTTATACGCTCTATTGAGCAACCTTTATTGCAATCACTCCGTGCCATTCTGCAATTTCAACGCGTAGTCACTACAGCGATTCATGCTACGCAGTGGCTAGCGCGGGCAAGTTTTGCGCTGGAGATTCCGCGCACCTTGACTGACATCTATGCTTTGCATGACCACGCTGACGACAGTGACTGGCAAATTCTTCACGCCCCAGGTTTGGTACCGGTGCCTTGGTTGTGGTGGCAGTCGATTGCGCCGCATACCAGTGGCGGTGATGCCGGACATGCGCGTGAAATCATGTTGAGTAGCCTCGATCCATTTTCGGCGGAGCGTAGTTATCGCTGGGTTCACGTTCTGCATATAACGGTCGATAAAGCCGGGGGAGCGAAATTATATGAAGAGAAATCGGGACAATGGCATTGGCAGAGTATGGACACTGTTTCCATTCATTTGCATGGACTCCTCGATAGCGAGGAGCTCCCTTGGGGCGATGGGGCTGCCTATCTAGGTCAATCGATCCAACGTCCAGTCGCTGCCAACGACTTTGGAGCGAGTGCTCACATCAATAGTCGCGCTACTTCGTTAGCGCTCGCCAAACAAGCTCGGTTAGCCAATTCCGGTGCTATGTTTCGCTATTTCAATACAGCTGCTCTCGAACCGCAAGAATGGCCACAGGTCATTGTAAAGACGGCTGCAGCAACGGCCAAGGCAGGAGTTTACTTTTCGCGTCCCCAGAGCCTCATACCACGCCAAGATGGCGCAGTAGAAAGCGCAAATTTATGGAATGGCTTGTGGCAACCCCAACTGCAGAGCTTGAACACGCGCGACAAAACAGTGCTCGGTTTGTTGCTAGAGCAGGAGCAACAGTAATGAACCTAATGCGGCAGCACGGACAGGTGCTGATTGAAAGTCTCGTCATTATGGCATTGCTGGCTCTGATGTTGGTCGTCATCGCGCGTGTCGTTGTGCCATTGCAGTGGCAACAGCAACAGCGTATCGATAAAGCGCGCAGCATTTTGTGGCGCTTTTCACAGGCAAGTGAGGTGCAAGCTAGTGACGCGTATGCATTTGCCAATACCAGCAAGCGCGTATTGGCACCGTTGCAATTAATGACACCATTGAGTTTTGCAACCAACAACCTGAACTTTTTGAGCGGCTCAGAAGAGTTTCGAGCGATGGCGCGCCTGACCGATGCGTGGTTACCGAGCGAACCGACAGATCTAACCGTGCGGCCAGCCCAGCTGACGCCGTTTTCTTATGCAAACGACTTTGGTCTGCCGCATTTTCAACAAGTGATCAGCTGGTTGTACTTCACCGATGAGTTTGCGCCAGACCAACTTCGACTCGGTTACGTGAATAGCGATGCGGCACCGCTAGTGACAACTGCTGACACAGGGCCTGGTGACTAGCATGGAGGTTCCAGCGGATTGGCAAGTTAGCGAATTAACTGGCAGTCATCAGCAGCAGGTTTGGCAGGTCCACCAACCGTTACAGCCGAGTTTGCGCGATATGCAATGTGAGCCAGAAATTCTACCGAGTGTCGGGGAGTGGTGTGATCGTGCCGGAGCGCGCTGGATCTTACAGAACTTCGATGGCAGTTACTGGCTCACGCGCCTGCAAGCCGATGCGCCAACTGGAAAAACAGTCACGCGAAGCTGGCGCGGGAATTTGTTACAGGAGGTCACAAATGAACCCTATCAATTGCAAGTTTATGAAACGCGGCATCACCCGAAACAGTTACTTAACTATCTCCGTCTGCGGCACAACAACCGCAACGCACAGTTGGTGCGTTTGTCCGCGGATCGATACTACCTCTTGCTGCACCAACCGTTGGAATGGCTTTTTCTTCATCAAACGCCGGATGGTTTCCTATCGCTACGCTATCAAACAACAGGGGCAGGTAACGATTGAGATACTCCTACTGGCGCTGGCACTGCTGCTTATGATCACTGCTCCGGTTGTGGAGGGGGTTACTCTGTTGGCTTTTCTAGAGTTGCTGATACGGCAGTGGATGGCGGTCTATCTGCACGTTTGGCACCACTTTACGCTGATGCTTTGGGTTTCATGAAGATGTTTAGACTGCGCGCAAAAACTTGGTGGTTGGCGCTCAATGCTGTACTGGCTTTAAGTCTGGCAGTGGCATTCTACTGGACACTGCAAAACTATGTGGCTGAAAAATCGGCTTCGGCCGAACAGCAGCGTGATGCCCAGATGATTTGGTTGTTGGTTTATAGCCGCGACATAGAAGCTGGGCAGCAGGTTACTATTGAAGATTTTCAGCAGCGTAAATTTCCACCGGATTATGTGACTGATGACTGGCTATTGCCACAGGACGTGAGCGTAGTTGTTGGCAGTCATACGCAACAATTTGTTGCAGCTGGCGAGCCGGTATCGCTGGCACACCTCGGTATCTTGCAGGCAACCAGTTTTAGCGATGTGCTGGCCCCCGGCGAATTTGCCGTTACAGCTACAGTTTCAATTGAGCAACTTCATCATGGCCTCGTCGAAGTGGGCAACTTTGTGACGCTGGTCGGTCAGGATTACCGATCTGAGACATCGCCGCTGACTGCAATACCTAATGTCGAGGTGCTGGCGCTCGATAGTTTTACCGACACCGGTTGGCAAGAAGGGCTTGCAACTACACTCACATTTCGTTTTTCAGCAGAACAAGCCTATCAGTTTGAGCAGTTGCGGCAGAGTCAATTCTCGATTTGGTTACAGCGGCCCGAGCACTTAACTGAATTATGGCTGAATTCACCGAACCCGATTATTTATTTAATGGAACGCCAGGGAGGCTAGGATGCTAACAATGCTTTGGCTGCTGACGCTGGGGCTGACCAGCCCTGCATCAAGTAACGATCACCAGCTATTTGTCGATGAGACGCTGGTGATACCGATGCACGATGCCAATGAGGTGGTGTTAACCAAACCTGAGGTGTTAAGTCATCAAGCGCTGCCTAGTGGGCAACTGGTGCTGACTGGTAAGAGTGCTGGCAGCAGTCAAATCCTCCTGTTTCAACAAGGCGCTGAAAGCAGACGTATTACGGTTACCGTAATAGAGCCGCCCGATGAACAACTGCGGCATGTACTGTTGGCGCTACAACGGCGATTTCCAGACCTGCAAATTGTTGAAGTGGGCGAGCTTATTCAGTTATCTGGGCCGATGAGTGAGGCTCACAAAGTCGAATTCGCTGCGTTATTTGCCGCCCAGCCAAAACTGATCAACCACTTGGTGTGGCAGCCGGCAGTGCAACCACCAATGCTGGAGCTAGAGGTATTAATCGCCGAAGTGAAGCGCTCCTATTCCGAGCATCTTGGGGTGCGTTGGCCCGCACACCTAAATGGACCTCTGGTTGAGGATCTGGGCAGTTGGATCCACTTACCAGTGAGTGCTCAAGCGACCCTCGATTTGTTGGAGCGGGAGGGTCATGCAGAGCTATTAGCGAATCCAGTTTTGTCAGTTTTAAGCGGTAGTTCAGCTAACTTTCTTGTCGGCGGTGAGTTTCCGATACCGCAGGTTTTAGCTCAAGGGATGCAGGACGTGAGCTTTCGTGATTACGGAATTAAGCTACAGATGCGGGCTGAACGGCTGACGGATGGACAAATTCATACTGACCTCACGGCCGAGATGAGTTCGATTGATCCCGCCACTGCTGTGAATGGAATTCCCGGTCTATTGAGTCGTAAAGTCGGCTCCTCATTTGTCATACCTGATGGTGAAACCCTAGTGTTGTCAGGACTGTTGCAAAGTGAACAGTCAGCGCAGGCCGATCGGTTCCCGTGGTTACATCAGTTGCCAATTCTGGGTCAGTTGTTCGCGTCAGAGCAATTTCGTAATGCCGAAACAGAGTTGATGATTCTGGTGACACCACGCACGGCGAAGCTACCCGCCGAAGAGCAGCAACTGAAGCATCAACAGCGCTTGAGCAGACGCAGCTTTCACCAGCAAGTCGGTTGCTCTGGTTTGGTTAACCCTTTTACGGAGCATTTTTGAGCATGGATAAAACGATGCTGATGGCGCATTTAAAGAATGAACTACAAAGAGAAGCTTTAAAACGAAGCTTTGCTGATGAAACGAGCTTGCAGGATTTTGCGCAGCAAGTGTTAGTTAGGTTTGTTCAAGCACAGATGGAGCGGGAGCCAAACGCATTGGAACTGCTACTCATTGGTGATGTGATTGATGTCTGTGTCGGCTTTGGGCCTTTGGCCGGTTTGCTTGCTGATGAGAGTATTACTGAAATTATGGTGAATCGATTCGATTCAATTTTCATCGAGCGCGCTGGCAAACTCTCGCAGTCCGACTTGAGCTTTACGGATGAAGCGGCATTGCATCAGGTTATAGAGCGCATTGTAACACCGCTTGGTCGGCGCATAGACAGCGCCCAACCTATGGTCGATGCGCGTTTACCTGATGGCTCTCGAGTCAATGCGGTATTGGCGCCCTTGGCACTGCAGGGAAGTTGTTTGACTATTCGTAAGTTTGCCCGGCGTGGCTTTCGTTTTGCGGACTTGGTCGATAGTGGCTTAATCAGTACCGCAGCCAGTGACTATCTGATCCAAATGGTGCAACTGCGGCGCAATATTCTGGTGATCGGTGGTACTGGCACCGGTAAGACGACCTTTCTCAATATCTTGGCGGATCACATTCCAGCATCGCAGCGCGTGATCACTATTGAAGATGCAGCTGAGCTTCGCATCAAGCATGACAATCTGATTGGATTGGAGGCGCGAGCCGCAAATGCTGAGGGGCGTGGGCAGATCACTATTCGCGAGTTACTTATCAATGCGCTACGGATGCGTCCAGATCGCATCATTATTGGCGAATGTCGTGGCGCCGAAGCACTCGATATGTTGCAAGCCATGAACACCGGTCATGAGGGATCATTTACCACCTTGCATGCCAATAGCCCGCGCGAGGCATTGCAACGTTTGGAAGTGATGGTGATGTTGGCCGGTTTCGAGCTTCCATTACTGGCGGTTAGACAGCAAATAAGTAGTGCGGTCAATGTAATTGTTCAGCTCATTCGCGACGCCAGTGGGCATCGCCGAGTTGCAGCAGTCAGTGAGCTTGTCGGACTGGAAGCAATGGCCTATCAAATGAGCCCAATGTTTGAGTGGCGCGAAAATGAATTGCGCGCAACGGGTATCCAGTCGGAGTGGCGCTAAGATATGCAGCTCGATCTTTTCCTACTCTCATTTGTTGGCGTGGCTACCCTAGTCGTGAATGGCCTGTTATTGCGTTGGGGGCTAGGCCGGCTGCTTTCCCATACCAAACATTTAGTGGTTGATGAAACTGAACGCTCTTTCAAAAGCCTACTTATTTTTATGCCGGCTAAACACTTTTATATTGCGGTGGCTGTAACGGCAATAGCGATTGCTTTACTGGTACTCATCTTTACTCAGCAGCTTGCTTGGGCGTTCGTCAGTGGGTCTCTTTTCCTCGCTTGCTTGCCACTTGTTCGCACTTGGCTGGTGAATCGTCGGCTAGCGCTCATTCACCAACAATTGCCCGATGGCATGCGACTTCTTGTCGGCGGCCTGCAAGCGGGACTAAGTTTGTTGCCAGCGCTTACCATTAGTGCTGAGCAATTGCCGCGCCCGCTGGCTAGTGAGTTTTATGTGCTGATTCAACGGCAACGCGCCGGTGATTCGCTTGCTCAAGCGCTGGCACTGTTTTACCACCGAGCACCGTCGCAATTTGTCGAATTCTTTGTTTTCGCGCTGATCACCAGCCATCGCCATGGCGGACAACAAGGCGCAATGCTGGCCCGCATGGCTGATGCCCTGCAACAACAGCATTACGCCCGCGAAAGGATGTTGAGTTTATCCGCTCAAGCGAGATTACAAGGCAAAATCATGATGCTGTTACCGGTGCTGCTATTTTTTGCAATCAACGCGGTACAGCCGAGCAGCACTGATTTGCTGCTGTACACGCAAGCGGGACAGCTACTATTGCTGGTGGCGTTCACCATGCTCGCCCTTGGCTTCTTCATCACCCGCCGTATTCTTGGAAGCTTCAATCATGACTTTCGATAACTATCTTGTCGTACTTACAGCTTTTGCCCTGCTCGTTGGCGCTTGGTGGTTGCGACATTTGTTGCCATGGTTGGCTGCGCCCGCGAATCGAGCGGCACAATGGCTGTGTCAGCATCTTCCTGCTCGAATGCAGCGGGCGCTCTATGAATGGGGACGCAGCCCCTGGTTACAGCAAACACCAAGTGAGCTTTTGGTCGGTGGTTTCGGCTACCTCTGCTTCTATTTAATTGTTCTCGCGTTGCCGCTCCCTCCGCTCTGGGGGGTGGGTTTGGCGACCTTGCCAGTGCTGCGCTATGTCCGTTTACGGCAATTGCATAAGCGCGACATTCGGCGAGTTGTGAGTAACTGGCCAGCGGTTCTTGACCTGTTGGCAATGCTGTTACAGGCCGGATTATCTTGGCGCGCAGCGTTGCATGCTATCAGTGAGATTAAAACACGTTCGCTGGCGCTACGGCAGTTGCAAATCATGCAACAACAGCTGAACGTTGGTATCACTACTTTGGTGAGCCTGGAGGAACTGGCGCAGCGCATTCCTGCAGCTGAAATAAAGGTATTTGTAGCGGCGGTTGCGCAATCACAATTAACCGGCGCTTCGCTGGCAGAGACGTTGCAGTTGCAAGCACAACGCATCAGAACAGAGCAGCAACTGCAAGCTGAAAAGCAAGCACAAGAGATGAGCATCAAATTGCTGCTACCGCTAGTGACCTGCTTTTTTCCCGTAACTTTCTTATTAATATTGGGCCCCATTTTCTTGGGATTTATCGTAGCAACTTAGGACTTTCTTTATGCAACAGGGACGTATGTTGTTAGTTCCAGAGCAGCAATGTATCTGGCCAGAAGTAAAGGTATTGACGAGCTTTCCCCAGCGCCTCGTAGGACTACTGACGAGCGCTGGGTTGCCGCGTGGGCAGGCACTTTGGTTTCCGCACTGTAACGCTATTCATAGTTGGGGCATGCGGTTTGCACTTGATGTGGTGGGGCTAGATGCGCAACTAAGGCTCGTTGCCGTGCATCGTAATATTCAGCCAGGCCGCATTTTGACGCTAGGGGCAGCTAGTTCACTCATCGAATGTGAGGCAGGGCTACCGTTTCCGATTGAGAGTTGGCTTGGCCGTCAGCTGTGTTTTGAAGAGAAGGAAGAGGCTTATGAGTTTGCCAACTAAAGTACTTCCTGCGCTCGTCTGTACACTGCTATTTGGCTGTAAAACTACGACCATACAACCCCCAGCACCGCGCTTAGCTGATGCCGAACAGCAAAGAATGTTGGCCATGCAAGCTTATGAAAAAGGTGATTACCATCTAGCCATGGGGATTTTGCAAGCGATTGACAACAATCAGGCAGATCGACAGGCAAGTTGTTATATAGGAGCGATTCATTTTCGCTTGCACGAATATCAGGCTGCCGAGCAGAAGTTTAACAAGTGTCGCTTGCTCAATCCCGACGATCCAGCAGCATGGCTCAATAGTGCTGCTACCCACATTCGCTTGGCTACTGAAATTCTACTTAGCGGTCGCAGTCATTTGAGCGAACAGTCACCTGCATTGCTACACGGTCAATATGACGAGTTACTGCAAGCATTAATGCGCCTACAAAATATTCATCGCGAGGTCATTCTCAATGAATAAGGCAAAACAACATTGTCAGGGTTTTATGTTGCCGATAATCGTAGTGCTGATGCTAAGTTCAATACTGGTGTGGACTCAGTTACAGCGGCCGCCAACAGATCAGCAAAGTTTGTTGCTCGAAAAACAAGCCGATCTGATCTATTTCTGGCAACAAGCTGCACTTAACTATATCGCTGAAACTGGCCAACAACCCTTTAGCTTCGCTTATTTGCTGAACACCTACGATTTATCACTTAGCGTTGCAAACGATGAGTTGAGAACCAGTAGCAGTATACTTTCTATGGGGAATTACACCTTACTCTTCGAGTTCCCAGAGACTAATCAGCTGGATGCACAGCTAGCGATGCTAGCCCCCTATGCGACGCGCAAATATAACAAGCTCGTGATTGAAAATTTGCACGTTGATCAATGGGATTTCAGTAAGACACTGCAGCCCCGGTTTTACTCGCGCCAAGCGAAAACATTTTTTACCGAGGTCGATATGACTGGCAACCAAATTCTTAACGCGCAACGCGTTGTCGCTGAGGTTTTAAATGGCGACTTGCAGTTGGATCTTGTAAAGAGCCAAGCCACTCAATTGCAAAGTTTATTCGCTCGCACTGTGGAAAGTGATCAGGCGTTGCTTGGTGACTTCAATTTAGTGGTAAAACTAAATGAATTAGCGGCATTTAACCGAGCACTGAAAGCTTGCTTGAGTGCCGCTGGAATTTGTCGAAATTAATCGTCACGATCGCTATATTGCTCGGGCTTCTTGCGCAGATCTCGAGTTGATTCGATACGCTTTAGTTCAAGGTGGAGACCGGCCTTGGCCAATAGGTGAGCACTAATGGGCGCAGTCAAAAATAGAAAGATTGCAATGAGTAGCTCATGCAGACTTAGCGCATCTGTTACCGAGAAAAATAGAATTGACCCCAGAATTACCCCACCAACACCTAAGGTCGTGTTTTTGGTAGGAGCGTGTAACCGAGTCATAAAATCAGGTAGGCGCAATAAACCGAGTGAACCTATGAAAGCAAAACAGGCACCAAGTATGATGAAAAATGAAATCAGCCATTCAGCCCATTGTGGAAGTTCGTTCATAGCTGCTCCTTACTCGATGATGTCGCCGCGCAATAGAAACTTAGCTGCGGCTACGGTGCCAATGAAGCCCAGCATTGCAATGAGCAGAGCCGCTTCAAAATAGAAGGCAGTGCTATGCCAAATGCCAAGCAGTATCAGCAACGCCAACGAGTTAATGTAAATAGTGTCCAGCGTCAGTATGCGGTCAGCAAGACTCGGTCCGCGAATCAGTCGAACCATATTCATTAGCAATGACAAGCCAAATAGCGCAAAAGCGAACTGCAATGCGAAAACTAACATTGAAAAATCTCCTGCAGACGGCGTTCATAGCGCTGCTTGATTTCTTGTATCGCAGCTTCCGGATCCGCTACATTGAGTGCGTGTATCAACAGACTGCGTCCATCTTTACCGAGCTCAGCAGTAATGGTTCCCGGCGTCAGACTGATGGTACTGGCGAGAATGGTAATGGGCACTGCACCGCTAATATCGAGCGGATACTCTATCAGCGCAGGCTGTATTTGCTTGCGCGGGCGCAGAATAATGGCAGCGATATTGAAATTAGAAAGAATTATATCGACTAGCAAAATGCCACCGTATTGCAGCGCTACGAGTGGTTTGTGAACCTTAATCGGATAATCGCGCGCGCGATGCGTGTAGAGCGGTATCAGTACAGCAAGAATACTGCCCATTAAAACCGCCCCAAACGATACGCTATTTTGCAGCAGCAGCCAAAAGGCCAGTAGAAACAAGCTCCACCATGGAGCGGGTATAAATCTACTCATCGGTGCCTCCGTTGCCAAGAACCGCTGAAATATACTCAGTTGGCGTGGTGAGTTGTGTCGCGGTGGCTTCCATATAAGTGGAAATGTCATTCGCAAAAACCGTCATTGCCACAGCGCCTACCAAAAGTGCCACGGCTGAACTGTGCTGCCAGCGTGGGTGAGTGACATCGTTTGGCTTACCATCTAAGGTATGCCAGAACATACGGCTACCGGCACGAGATAAAGCGAGCATCATCAAGAAGGTTGCGCCGAGTATAAGCGGCCACAAAAACGCGACTTGCGCGCCGGTCCGTGCGGCTTCAAGGATAAACAGCTTACTTACAAAACCAGACAATGGCGGTATGCCGATGACGGTCAATGCGGCCACAAAAAACATCGCTGCTAATAAATTGTGCTGCGCCATACGACGACCTTTGACGATACGTGAAGCAGTTTTGCCCCGTTGCTCGGCAATCAGGTCAGCTAACAAAAATAGCGCTGCGGTAACTAATGTACTGTGTACCAAGTAAAATAGCAGGGCGCTGATGGCGTCACTGTGACCCATACTTAAGGTGGTTAACATGGTCCCCACGGAAACAAGCACTAGGTAAGCGATCACTAGGCGCAAATCGCGACTGCCGAGGATACCTAACGCACCCATCAAAATGGTTGCCAGACCGAGCCACCATAACCAATCTTGCCCGAGTTGTGCGGCAAAACCCGCATCAGGCCCAAAGATCATTGTGTAAACACGGATAATTGCGTAGATACCGACCTTGGTCATAATTGCAAACAACGCGGCGACTGTGCCGGTAGTGTTGGCGTAGGCTTGTGGCAGCCAGAAGTACAGTGGCAATAAAGCAGCTTTGAGTGCAAAAACGATAAATAATAACAGACCACCAGCGCGCGCAATCACTGCCTCATCACCAGTTAACGCTGCGACTTTGCCAGCCATATCGGCCATGTTGAGCGTGCCCGTAATACCGTAGAGAACACCCAGGCTAATCAGAAATATTGCAGAGCCGGTAAGATTGAGCACAACATAGTGTAAGGTTGCGCGCAGCTTAGTTTTACCACCACCATGCATTAATAGGGCATAACTAGAAATCAGCAACACTTCGAAGAATACAAAGAGGTTAAATAGGTCACCGGTCAGGAATGCACCCATGATGCCGAGGATCTGAAATTGATAGAGCGCTTGAAAATGTGACCCCAAGCTGTCCTCGCCATGACAGGCAAAAACCAGTACAGGTAAAGCCAATACTGCAGTTAACAGGACCATGAGTGTGGCTAGTTTATCTGCGACTAAGACAATACCAAAGGGCGCTTGCCAACTACCAAGCGCGTAAACAATGATTTCGTCTTGAACTACCGCGAATAACCACAATGCCAGACCAAGGTTCAGTATTGCTGCGACAATGCCAATGGTGCGGCGATGTTGCTGGGCTCGTTCACCCCATGGCAGTAACTGCAGCAGGGCTGCCAGCATTGGCACGAGTAACGGTAAAATGATGAGGTGTTTTGCAAACATTAACGCTGTCCTTCCTGTTCAGCGAAGTTGTAGTCATTGACTTCGTCCGAGCCAATTTCACCCCTCACCCGTACTGCGAGAATGATGGAATAGGCGGTCATCGCAAAACCTATGACAATGGCCGTAAGCACCAGTGCTTGGGGTAATGGGTCGGTGCTGGTCTCACTGACACCCACTATTGGCAGTTGGTCAATGACGAGGCGCCCAGTCGAAAATAGAAACAAGTTCACTGCGTATGACAACATGGTTAAGCCGATAACGATAGGAAACGACCGACCCCGGAGAATCAGAAAGACACTACAAGCTGTCAGTGTACCGACAGTGATTGAGTAAAGCGTTTCCATGTTAGTACCCCTCTTGGCGTGGACGATGACGGGTCGTCATTTGTCCAAAGTTTGCAAGAATCATTAATGTCGCACCGATAACGGTCAGGTAAACACCTAAGTCGAACAGAATTGCAGTGGCGAGCTCGAATTTGCCTACCAGTGGCCAAGTGACATAGGTGAAGCTTGAAGTCAGGAAGTTATGGTCAAAGAACCAACTGCCAACCCCCGTAAACAGCGCAATCATCACACCCACCGACGTCAGTGTTTGATAGTTATAGTTGAAACGTCCTTTCACCCAGTCAACACCATTCGCGATGTACTGCAAAATCATCGCCGCAGCGGTTACCAAGCCAGCAATAAAGCCGCCGCCCGGTAAGTTGTGCCCGCGTAAGAAGATGTAAACGGAAACCATTAGAGCCAATGGCAACATAGCCTGAGCTACGGTTTGTACTAACAGAGGGTGTTTAACCCTGTGCCATGGCCGGCCGTCGACATCACTTGAAGGCATAAATGGCCGCAAGTTGTTCAATAGTTTATGAATGCCTGCAGCGGCAATAGCCAAAACGGTTATTTCACCGAGCGTATCAAAGCCACGGAAGTCGACTAGGATCACGTTGACAACATTGGTTCCGCCACCGCCAGGCACCGAGTTTGCTAAGAAGAAGTCTGAAATACTGTCGAGCGGCCGAGTTAGCAACGCGTAATTAAGCGTCCCGACAATGCCTCCAATGGTGCCAGCTAAAAGTACGTCGCGGGCGATGCGCCGACCACTTGACGCTCTTGGAATGCGCTGCGGCATAAAGAACAGTGCGAGAATCATCAGAATAATACTGACCACTTCTACCACTAACTGAGTCATCGCTAGGTCCGGCGCCGAAAAATGCACGAAGCTAAGCGAAACGACGAGACCGACCACCGATAGCATCATCAGCGAAGTAAGTCGTTGACGATGTAGCATTGCCGTAGCAAAGGCGGAGAGCATCAACACAATCGCGCCAATCAGACTCACAGCGTCGATGGGAAGCTGTTCTCTACTGCCTGTTAACTGCTGCATTTGCGCCAGTTCAGGGATCACCAGAATCAATACGAACACGAGTAAAAAGGCCATGTAGCGTTGCAATGAACCGTTTTCAATGCGTTGCATCGACTCATCGCAAAAGCGCGTGGTACGGCTGACGATACTGGCGAAGACATCCTTCGCATCACGGGCGTCAAATTGGCGACTAAAAGTAAGTAGTTCAGAGCGTGCGATATAGATAGCGATACCGCCGAATACAGCGAGTGCGCTCATTAATAATGGCAGATTGAAACCGTGCCAAAGCGAAATTTTATAATCAGGGACGGCCTGCGTCACTGCAGCTACCGCCGGCGTCAATATCGTCTCGACAGAGAGCATCGGGGTGACCCCTATGATGATACATAACGCGGCAAAAAGAATGACCGGCGCGCGCATCATTAGCGGCGGCTCATGCGGCTTTTTCGGTAGGTCCTGCGCCGGATCTTGGAAGAATACGTCGTGCACGAAGCGCACCGAATAGGCGACAGATAACATCGCACCCAAGGTTGCAAGGACCGGAATAAACCATGACAAACCGCCAAAGAAATGCTGCTCGACAGCTTCGGCAAAAAACATTTCTTTCGAGAGGAAGCCGTTAAAGAGTGGAATGCCAGCCATTGCGGCCGATGTGATGATGGCAAGTACGGTAGTGAATGGCATCCACTTGCGTAAACCACTTAACTTACGCATATCACGGCTACCTGTTTCATGGTCGACAATACCAGCGATCATAAATAGCCCAGCTTTGAACGTAGCGTGATTAATGATGTGGAATAACGCGGCAACAACGGCTCCAGCTGTACCAAGGCCCAGCAACATGGTGATTAGACCAAGGTGGCTAATGGTAGAGAAGGCCAGCAAACCTTTAAGATCGGTTTTTAACAGCGCGAAGTAGGCGCCGAAGAGCAGGGTGGCAAGACCGGTCAAAGTTACGATAATGTGCCATTCAGGTGTACCACCTAATACCGGTAACAGACGCGCCATGAGAAAAATACCCGCTTTCACCATGGTTGCCGAGTGCAAATACGCGCTGACTGGAGTGGGTGCCGCCATGGCATGAGGTAACCAGAATTGGAATGGGAATTGCGCCGACTTAGTAAATGCGCCGATCAAGATCAAGATGAGTGTTGGCAGATAAAGATCATGCTGACGAATTACATCAGCTGCGGCAAAAACAGCCTCTAGCTGATAACTACCGGCCATTTGTCCGAGTAAAAGGATACCGGCCAAAAGCGCTAAACCGCCGGCTCCGGTAATCGCAAGTGCCATGCGCGCGCCGCGCCGAGCGTTACTTTGATGAAACCAGTAGCCAATCAAAAGGAATGACGAAATACTCGTCAATTCCCAGAAAAACCACATCAAAATCAGGTTGTCAGCGGTGACAATACCGAGCATCGACCCCATAAACAGCAACAGGAATGCAAAGAAGCGACCGGCGCTGTCTTTGCTACTCAGATAGTAGTGCGCATAGAGAATAACCAGAACACCAATACCTAGAATCAAACCAGCGAATAAAAGTGCTAAACCATCAAGCCTAAAGCTAATAGCTAAACCAAGCGCAGGGAGCCATTCTTGAGTGTAACTCGGGATGTTTCCAGCTAGCGTGCCGGACCCACTGACCAGCAACAATACCAAACTCAATACCGCAACAGCAGCGGTAGCTAAGGTGATCTGTAGACGTGAGCGCTGCGCCAACAACAATGGCAAAAGGGCGCCTATAAAGGGTACAAATACGATCGCTGCTAGCTGCATTGAATCTGGTTATCCTCTTCAAGAAGGCTGGTTAATCTCGATTAATAGCCTTGAATTTACCACTTCGATCAGTTGCTTGCCAACTTAATCGGTCGCAGCAAAACCGTTGTTGAACTGACTGGTAGGGGTTTTCGAACTCATAAATAAGTAGAGCTTTTTTGAAAAAACGATAGTGAAGAGGCTGTCATTTTGATAAGATGATGTCACTTTCGCTGGGCCACATTTCACCTTTGCAGCCGAGCCAGAAAAATCCTCTAATTAATTCAGTCACAGCACTATCATCCGCAAATTTTATCTGTTACAATTCGCCGCCCTTTTTATAAGGGGAAGTCTTTTATTCTCTAAATTTCATGTTGAAAGGCAGACGAATAAAAGTGCGGTTAAGCGACCCGAGAGGGTCTGTAATTTACTTAAGCGGAGCACTGCAATGATCCAAATGCAAACTACACTGGACGTGGCCGATAACTCGGGCGCTCGCAGCGTACAATGTATTAAGGTTCTGGGTGGCTCGCACCGCCGTTACGCAAACATTGGCGATATCATCAAAGTTTCTGTTAAAGAAGCGATTCCTCGCGGAAAAGTGAAGAAAGGTGATGTTGTGAATGCGGTGGTCGTTCGCACCAGAAAAGGCGTCCGTCGTCAAGACGGGTCAGTCATCCGTTTTGACCGCAACGCGGCTGTACTGTTAAACAACAACAAACAGCCAATTGGCACTCGTATCTTTGGTCCAGTGACTCGTGAATTGCGCTCAGAACAGTTCATGAAGATTGTATCTCTGGCACCAGAAGTACTGTAAGGAGTCAGTTATGGCGGCAAAAATTAAACGTGATGACGAAGTAGTAGTCCTGGCAGGTAAAGACAAAGGCAAGCGCGGTAAAGTGCTGAAAGTCGACACCGCTAAGAATCGTGTTTTCGTTGAAGGCGTAAACATCGTTAAGAAACACCAGAAGCCGAACCCGGCTCTTGGCGTTGCTGGCGGTGTGATTGAGCAAGAAGCTTCAATCGACGTTTCTAACGTTGCGATTTATAACCCAGAGACTGGTAAAGCAGATCGTGTTGGTTTCAAATTTGAAGATGGCAAGAAAGTTCGCTTCTTCAAATCGAACGACGCAATCATTTAATTATTTATTTGGAGTTTTACGATGGCGAAACTGCATGATTTTTACAAAGAATCAGTAGTTCCTGAACTGCATAAACAGTTCGGCTACAAGAGCGTCATGCAAGTCCCTCGGATTGAAAAAATCACCCTTAACATGGGTGTTGGTGAAGCTCTGGCTGACAAAAAGATTCTCGAGAACGCATTGGCTGACATGGAAGCAATTTCAGGTCAACAACCAGTGAAAACCGTTGCTCGTAAATCTGTCGCTGGCTTCAAAATCCGTGAAGGCTACCCAATTGGCTGTAAAGTGACTCTGCGTGGCGAGCGCATGTGGGACTTCTTGCAACGTTTAATTACGATTGCAATCCCGCGTGTTCGTGACTTCCGTGGTTTGAACCCTAAATCATTCGACGGACGTGGAAACTATAGTATGGGCGTGCGTGAGCAAATCATTTTCCCAGAAATCGACTTCGATAAAGTAGATCGGGTACGTGGTTTGGATATCACAATCACCACAACTGCAGGCACCGACGAGGAAGCTCGCGCTTTACTCGCTGCCTTTAACTTCCCGTTCAAGAAGTAAGGTGTAGAGTTATGGCAAAAGAGTCAATGAAAATGCGTGAGCTCAAGCGTCAAAAGCTTGCTGCTAAATACGCAGAGAAACGCATCGCTTTAAAAGCTGTGATCAGCGATCCGAATACTTCGGATGAAGAGCGTTGGGAAGCCGTGCTGAAATTGCAAAGTCTCCCACGTGATTCAAGCCCAACTCGTCAGCGTAACCGCTGCCGCGTTACAGGCCGCCCTCACGGTTTCTTACGTAAATTCGGTATGAGCCGAATCAAAGTACGTGAGAAAGCTATGCGCGGTGAAATTCCTGGCTTGAAAAAAGCTAGCTGGTAAGCCACGAGTCACGGGAGAAAGCAAATATGAGCATGCAAGATCCAATTGCGGATATGTTCACTCGCATCCGCAACGCTCAGGGTGCTAACAAAGTTGCCGTGCGCATGCCTGCTTCTAAACAGAAAGTGGCTATTGCCCAAGTTCTGAAAGAAGAAGGTTACATCGCGGATTTTAGCGTTTCTGGTGAAGTGAAAGCAGAACTAGAAGTAACGTTGAAATACTTTGAAGGTAAGCCTGTAATCGAATCAATTGAACGCGTAAGTCGTCCTGGTCTGCGTATCTATAAGAAACGCAATGAACTACCTAAAGTTATGGGTGGTTTAGGGGTCGCAGTAGTTTCAACTTCTAAAGGCCTGATGACCGACCGTGCCGCTCGCAAAGCGGGTCTTGGCGGTGAAGTCATTGGTTATGTAGCGTAACGAGGAGTTAGGATATGTCACGTGTTGCTAAAGCACCGATTGCCATTCCTGCTGGCGTTGAAGTTACGCTGAATGGCCAGGAAGTAACAATCAAAGGTGCCAAAGGCTCATTGAGCCGTGTAGTTAACGATGCAGTAGAAGTTGTCAAAGAAGACAACGAACTACGCACTATTCCGCGCGAAGGCGTTGCCAATGCAACAGCTCAAGCCGGTACAGCGCGCGCGTTGCTACAGAACATGGTGGTTGGTGTTGCGCAAGGTTATGAGCGCAAGCTGCAGTTAGTTGGTGTTGGTTATCGTGCAAATACTGCCGGTAGCAAACTTAACCTAACTCTCGGCTTCTCTCATCCTGTAGAGTTCGATATTCCGCAAGGAATCACTATCGAAGTCCCAGCACAAACTGAAGTAGTCGTTAAAGGTGTCGACAAGCAATTAGTGGGTCAAGTTGCCGCTAATATTCGCGCATACCGCAAACCAGAACCTTATAAAGGTAAAGGTGTACGTTATGCCGATGAGCAAGTGCGCCGTAAAGAAGCCAAGAAGAAGTAAGGTAAGACTATGGACAAGAAATCAGCTCGCTTACGTCGCGCAACGCGCCCTCGTAAGAAAATGCAAGAGTTGGGTGCAAACCGCCTGGTCGTTCACCGTACACCACGGCATATTTACGCCCAGCTAATTGCATCGAACGGTTCTGAAGTACTGGCTTCAGCATCAACTGTTGAAAAGGCTGTCAAAGAAGCGGTTAAAGCAACCGGTAACATTGACGCAGCTAAAACAGTTGGAAAGCTGATCGCTGAACGAGCAATCGAAAAAGGCGTTAAAGAAGTCGCTTTCGATCGCAGTGGTTTCCGCTATCACGGACGCGTTGCAGCTTTGGCTGAAGCAGCTCGTGAAGCTGGACTTCAGTTCTAGGAGACGAACATGGCAAATGCAAATGTAGAAGCTCAACAAAGTGACCTGCAAGAAAAGTTGATCACAGTAAACCGAGTTGCAAAAGTAGTTAAAGGTGGTCGTATCTTTAGCTTCACCGCGCTCACTGTGGTTGGTGACGGTCAAGGCCGCGTTGGTTTCGGTTATGGTAAAGCACGTGAAGTTCCAGCTGCTATTCAAAAGGCAATGGAAAAAGCGCGTCGCAATATGGTAACCGTGCAACTAAAAGGCGACACCTTGCAACACCCTGTAAAGGGTCGTCACTCAGGTTCACAGGTATTCATGCAACCAGCTTCTGAAGGTACTGGTATCATCGCCGGTGGTGCGATGCGTGCAGTATTGGAAGTTGCGGGCGTGCACAACGTGCTGTCAAAAGCATATGGTTCAACCAACCCAATCAACGTCGTTCGTGCCACTATCAAGGCACTTCACGGTATGAAGTCACCTGAACAGGTAGCTGCAAAACGTGGATTGAACGTTGATGAGATCATGGGGTAGTGAACAATGGCGAATAAGACAATTAAAGTAACACAGACGCGTAGCTCAATCGGTCGTTTACCGAAACACAAAGCTACACTGCGTGGTCTTGGTCTACGCCGCATTGGTCACACGGTCGAGCTGGAAAATACTCCAGCCGTCCGCGGCATGGTGAACCAAGTCTATTACATGGTAAAGGTGGAGGACTAATACGATGTTCTTGAACTCAATCTCCCCTGCACCTGGTGCTAAAACCAGCAAGAAGCGTCTTGGACGCGGTATTGGCTCAGGCTTAGGAAAAACTGGTGGACGTGGTCATAAAGGCCAGAAGTCGCGTTCAGGCGGCAGCGTCAAACCAGGTTTCGAAGGCGGTCAAATGCCAATCCAACGTCGCTTGCCGAAGTTTGGTTTTACTTCACGTAAGTCATTCGTGACTGCAGAAGTAAACTTAGCGGAAGTAGCGAAAGTTGCTGGTGATACTGTTACTCTAGCAAGCTTGAAAGAAGCTGGCTTGATTCGTAACGACATTTTGTTCGTTAAAGTAATCAAGTCTGGCGAAATCAATCGTGCCGTGACAGTTCAAGGCATTAAGGTCACCAAAGGCGCCCGCGAAGCTATTGAAGCTGCTGGCGGCAAAATCGAAGGATAGAGCAAATGGCTAAACCAGGATTGGAATCTAACAGAGCTCAAGGCGGCACCTCGGAACTAAAACGACGTCTGCTGTTTGTACTCGGCGCGTTGATCGTGTTCCGTGCGGGCTCCTTTGTGCCTATTCCTGGTATTGATGCCGCTGTTTTGGCTCAATTGTTCGATCAGCAAAGAGACACCATCGTTGCCATGTTTAACATGTTCAGCGGTGGTGCACTTGAACGTGCATCGGTATTCGCATTGGGTATCATGCCGTACATCACTGCTTCGATTATTATGCAGTTAGCCTCTGTGGTACACCCACGTTTGGCTGAGCTTAAGAAAGAAGGTGAGGCGGGTCGACGCAAGATTAGTCAATACACGCGTTGGGGTACATTAGTACTCGCAACATTCCAATCAATTGGTATAGCTACTGGCTTGCCAAGTTTGATGCCAGGACTGGTCATTGACCCAAGTTTTGGTTTCTACTTCACCGCTGTGGTGAGTTTGGTTACTGGTACCATGTTCTTGATGTGGTTAGGTGAGCAAATTACCGAGCGTGGGATTGGTAACGGTATCTCTATTCTTATTTTCACCGGTATTGTTGCGGGCCTACCGTCTGCCATTGGGCAAACGGCTGAGCAAGCACGTCAAGGTGATTTACATTTATTGTTATTGTTGCTGATCGGTGTAATTGTTTTTGCCGTGACTTATTTCGTTGTGTTTGTCGAGCGCGGTCAGCGCCGGATTGTGGTAAACTACGCGAAACGTCAGCAAGGCCGTAAGGTTTTTGCCGCGCAAAGCACACACTTGCCGTTGAAAGTTAATATGGCAGGCGTTATTCCGCCGATTTTTGCATCGAGCATTATTTTGTTCCCAAGCACTATCGCTACTTGGTTCGGCCAAGGCGAAGGCATGGTAGCAAACTTCTTACAAGAGCTGTCGTTGACTTTGTCACCCGGTCAGCCTTTGTACGTGATGCTGTATGCTGCGGCAATTATCTTCTTCTGTTTCTTCTACACCGCGTTGGTTTTCAACCCGCGTGAGACGGCAGATAACTTGAAGAAGTCGGGAGCGTTTATTCCTGGTATTCGTCCAGGTGAACAAACTTCTCGTTATATCGATAAAGTAATGACCCGGTTGACGCTTGCAGGCGCGCTGTACATTACCTTTGTCTGTTTGGTTCCTGAGTTCATGATGATTGCGTGGAACGTTCAGTTCTACTTCGGCGGCACATCGCTGCTGATTATCGTCGTGGTTATCATGGATTTTATGGCGCAGGTCCAGACTCATCTGATGTCTCATCAGTATGACTCGGTCCTGAAAAAAGCTAACCTTAAAGGCTTCGGTCGTTAAGGTTGGATAATTACGGAGTGTAGCAATGAAAGTTCGTGCTTCCGTGAAGAAAATCTGCCGTAACTGTAAAGTTATCAAGCGCAACGGCGTTGTGCGCGTAATTTGCAGTGACCCTAAGCACAAGCAACGGCAAGGTTAATTCGATGAAGAAGTCCGCAGCCACGAAATTATTCTTGGCTGCGGCTTTGATATGTTTGCAATCTGGCGACCGGTTGAGTATCCTAACGGGCTTTTCAAATCCGGTCACCCATAAACTAAAGGAGACGTGTTAGTGGCCCGTATCGCTGGCATTAACGTTCCTGACAATAAGCATGCAGTCATTGCCTTGACTGCGATTTACGGTATCGGCCGTACCCGTTCACAGCATATCCTTGCTGCGACTGGTATCGCGGAAAATACCAAAATCGGCGACTTGTCAGAAGAAAAACTGGATGTACTTCGTGAAGCTGTAGGTAAATTCGTCGTTGAAGGCGATTTACGTCGTGAAGTATCTATGAACATCAAACGCTTGATGGACCTCGGTTGTTTCCGTGGCCTTCGTCATCGTCGTGGCTTGCCTCTACGTGGACAGCGCACTAAAACCAATGCGCGCACCCGTAAAGGTCCGCGTAAACCAATTAAGAAGTAAGGAGTTGAGCAATGGCTAAACAACCAACTCGTACTCGTAAGCGCGTTAAAAAGCAAGTCGCTGACGGCATGGCTCACATCCATGCGTCTTTCAATAACACCATTGTGACCATCACTGACCGTCAAGGTAACGCGTTAGCATGGGCAACTGCAGGTGGTTCGGGTTTCCGTGGTTCACGTAAATCTACACCATTCGCTGCACAGGTTGCTGCTGAGCGCGCGGGTGAAATGGCGAAGGAATACGGTTTGAAAAACCTAGAAGTGTTCGTAAAGGGCCCAGGTCCTGGTCGCGAATCATCGATTCGTGCGTTGAACGCTGTAGGTTATCGCATCACTAATATCACTGATGTGACGCCTATTCCTCACAACGGATGTCGTCCGCCTAAGAAACGTCGCGTTTAATAGGCGCCAAACGATAGTTGGAGAAAGAACATGGCTAGATATTTGGGTCCAAAACTCAAACTGAGTCGTCGTGAAGGAACAGATTTGTTCCTGAAAAGCGGCGTACGCGCTATCGATACGAAATGTAAACTCGAAAGCGCTCCGGGTCAGCACGGTGCACGTCGTGGCCGTTTGTCTGATTACGGTTTGCAGTTACGTGAAAAGCAAAAGGTTCGTCGTATTTACGGCGTACTAGAAAAGCAATTCCGTAACTACTACAAAGAAGCTGCCCGTATTAAGGGCAACACTGGTGAGAACCTGCTGCAATTGCTTGAGCAACGTTTAGATAACGTGGTCTACCGCATGGGCTTCGCTTCAACTCGTGCAGAAGCACGCCAGTTGGTGAGCCACAAAGCTGTGGTGGTGAATGGCCAAGTAGTCAACATTCCGTCGTTCAAAGTTCGTCCGGAAGATGTTGTGTCCGTTCGCGAAAAAGCGAAAAAGCAGGCGCGCATCGCCGCTGCATTGGAACTCGCGGATCAACGCGAAAAACCAGTGTGGTTAGAAGTAGACGCGAACAAATTGGAAGGACAGTTCAAGCGTCTTCCAGAGCGTTCAGATTTGTCTGCTGAAATTAACGAACAGTTGATCGTAGAGCTTTACTCTAAGTAAAGCTTAAGCATAAAGAGAGGACACAATGCAGGGTTCTGTTACCGAATTCCTTAAACCAAGGCTAGTGGACATTGAACAAATCAGCCCGACTCACGCAAAGGTGACGTTGGAGCCTCTTGAGCGTGGCTTCGGTCACACACTGGGCAATGCATTACGTCGCATTTTACTTTCATCAATGCCTGGAGTGGCAGTGACTGAAGTTAAAATTGAAGGCGTACAGCATGAATACAGTGCGAAAGAGGGTGTTCAGGAAGATGTCATCGAAATCTTGCTAAACCTCAAAGGTCTAGCGGTTACCCTCGAGGGTAAAGATGCAGCGATGCTGACCTTGAAAAAATCTGGAGCGGGCCCTGTCAAGGCTGGCGACATCACTCATGACGGTGATGTCAACATTCTTAACCCTGATCATCTCATCTGTACGCTTACAGGTGACACCGAAATCGAAATGTCGATTAAGGTTGAGCGTGGTCGTGGTTACGTTCCAGCTTCGGCACGTCAGTCTGCTGACGATGAAGAGCGTCCAATCGGTCTTCTACTTGTTGACGCTTCTTTCAGTCCAGTTGAGCGTATTGCTTACAACGTCGATTCGGCGCGTGTTGAGCAGCGTACTGACTTGGACAAATTGGTTATCGACATGGAAACGAACGGCACTTTAGATCCTGAAGAAGCCATTCGCCGTGCTGCTACTATTTTGGCTGAACAACTTGAAGCCTTCGTAGAGCTGCGTGACATGAGCGAGCCAGAAGAGAAAGAAGAAAAACCAGAATTCGATCCGATTCTGCTCCGTCCGGTAGATGATTTGGAATTAACTGTGCGTTCTGCGAACTGTTTGAAAGCAGAAGCTATTCAGTACATTGGTGACTTAGTACAGCGCACCGAGGTTGAGTTGTTGAAGACTCCTAACCTAGGTAAGAAATCGCTGACCGAGATCAAAGACGTACTTGCATCACGTGGTTTGTCACTAGGCATGCGCCTAGAGAACTGGCCGCCTGCAAGTCTTGTTGATCGCGACTAAGCCATCTTTTACAGAGAATTACTGAGAAGGGTATAGGTATGCGCCATCGTAAGAGTGGTCGTCAACTCAACCGCAACAGCAGCCATCGCAAAGCGATGTTCAGCAACATGGCAAGCTCACTTGTGCGTCACGAAGTGATTAAAACAACACTTCCTAAAGCCAAAGAACTTCGTCGTGTTATCGAACCGCTTATCACTTTGGCGAAGCAAGATAGCGTAGCAAACCGCCGTTTGGCATTTGCTCGCACTCGTGACAACGAAGTGGTTGGTAAATTGTTCAACGAACTTGGCCCACGTTATCAAGAGCGTCCAGGTGGTTACACTCGCATCATGAAGTGTGGCTTCCGCGCCGGTGACAACGCGCCAATGGCATATGTTGAGCTAGTTGACCGTCCAGAAGTTGAAGCTACTGAAGCTGAAGAAGTTGCAGTAGAAGAGTAAGTCTCAAATATGAGACACAAAAAAGCCGCTCAATTGAGCGGCTTTTTTTATGGGAAATAACTTATTGGTTTAATGCAGCGGTGAGTTGTGCATCAGATATTCCGTGATTTTGTGCGACGCGCTGTAGGTCCGCATAAGACATACCAGCGCGGTGTGCACCGCGGAGTACGGAAAGAGTTTCTTGCTGATCGTCACTCATCTCATTGGTTTTATTGCCTCGCATCAAATCAATCAGGTCGTTAAGCGAAGACATTAAATAATCACCCATAGAAGGCAGCACACTTAATGTTGCGTGAACGATGCCTTCTACTTTGTCCGGCTGTGAACTCCCAGCGGATTGCATGATGCTAGGGGCCATTTCAGGTTCGATGCTCACGGCAACACGAACAATGGCTTCAACATCGTTAGGGTGGGATTGACTTGCGTCAACAACAATCTGGTCGGCGTAAGCTGGTTCAGCCTCGACGGCGATTTTAACGAGTTCGGTTGCCGGCGCGACTTCTAAATGCATAGCGACTGCCATAATGTCACGTGTGAATGCTGGTTCAGCATCTATGGCGGCTTTTATGATATATGGATAATTCTCCGGATAGCGTTCAAGTGCCGCGATCATAATAGCTTCGACGTGCTCGGGATAATTACTCATAAGCACACGAACAGTTCGCGTTACCGAAAAGTTTCGTTTGGTGTAATAGCGAAACATCCGTAAATAGGTATTAACTAAACGTTTGTTTTGTTCAGTTAATAGATATGGATTATCAATCTCTGTAGTAGTGGTACTCGTAACTTCAGTGTCAGCTTGCGCGCTAATTGGCAACATGAAAGAAGCCAAAAGGACGAGCGCTGGAGTAAATTTAACCATTTTGGCGCACCCTGATAGTTATTTATTATTGTTGTTCTCGATTTGTCTTACGGAACATTAGCAATGTTAATAGACAATAGATAGTTAAAGATCGTTCAATTTGCACAAAAAAAAAGCGATCAAACGAAAAACGCAAAAAAGATCTTGCGCGGTGGTAAATGATCCTTATAATTCGCCGCCGTTGTCACCCAAGACCTAGTCAACGGAGATAACGGCCAGCGGCGCGCAGCGC
>NZ_CP178752.1:300000-414881 GCF_047323925.1 Pseudidiomarina salilacus | reverse complement strand
AACGAACGACTGCGGGGTTCGTCGTTCGTACGTTCGGCAAGCCTCACTGTTCGTGCGCTCGCGGTGCTCGCTGTTCGAACAGCGCAGCGCACGAATCACGAATAGCGTAGCGTACGAATCACGAATAACGAATCACGGCTCTTCAGCTCTTCACACTGCCGGAGCCGCTTTCGATAATGGTGAGCTTGCCTACGTCGCGCACCTCTATATCACCCGAGCCATCGTCGATGGTGACTTCACCGCGCACGTTTTCAACCAATATACCGCCAGAGCCATCATCGATCACCACATTGCCATTAGAGCCGTTGACCGTGATACTGCCGGAGCCGTCATCAATGGTTAAGTTACCGACATCGGTGATGTCCATACTGCCAGAACCATCCTCGACTTCTATATCGCCATAGACGTTGCGGATCTCGATGTTGCCTGAGCCATCATCTACCTTTAACAACAAGTCTTGTGGCATTCGTACAGTGACGTCCATGTATGGATTGTTCGAGCCATAGCTGGAGTTATCAAAGGTTGCCACCAAAAAAGCAGTGTCACCTTGTGCTTCAAGTGAGAAGCGGATATCCGCGGTGTCGTGATGATAGACTTCTGCGGTGACTTCGATGGTATCGACAGTGCTATCGCCTGCAATCACCAAGCTACCCGCACCAGCGAGTACATCTAGGGTTGCTAAATCTGATATGGCAAGGCTCAACTGTCGAGTGTCATGGGTCAGATCACGGTCACCCCAGTCAATGTTGCCACTCTTGCCATCAACATAGATAACGCAGCCGCTGAGTAAAAATGCAGTCGATGCTGCGAGTAAAGTAAGTTTCATTTGTTTGTCCTATAAGTCCCCACATTCCGTACTTATACTAGATGAAAAGAACGTTATTCGTTAATGGTTATTCGTTAGGGGAAGGTTCAAATAAGCACCCCCTAACGAATAACGAGTAACGGATCACCCTTCAATTCTAATAAATCGAATGAATGATGCGAAATATAGCGCTTTTTATTTCATTTGCTTCAACTAAAATGACCCTCAACAAGCGTAAGGAAACATTATGTTGCGAAATAACACAACCAGTTACGGTTGGGCTGCCATCGTCATCCACTGGCTGTCAGCGGTCACCGTTATCGGACTATTTGCCCTCGGTTATTGGATGCTGACGTTGAGCTACTACGACCCGTGGTATCGCGAAGGCCCATGGTGGCATAAGTCGTTTGGTATTTGTTTACTCGCGCTGACGCTGATCAGAATACTGTGGCGTTGGTTCAATCCCAAGCCTAAGGCACAGGGAGCAAGGTTTGAACAAGTGGCAGCAGGGATCGGCCATGGACTGCTCTACACCCTGCTTTTAGTGACTATGCTCAGTGGCTATTTGATCTCAACAGCCGACGGGCGCGGTATTGAAGTATTCGGGTGGTTTGAAGTGCCGGCCTTTATCACCAGCATTCCGAACCAAGAAGACATTGCCGGCGACGTGCATTGGTACGCCGCTTTAAGTTTAGTTATTTTGGCAGGTGGGCACGCCCTTGCTGCGTTAAAACATCACTTTTGGAACAAGCATGACACGCTTAAACGCATGCTTAAACCACAACGATAGGAGCTAGTATATGAAAAAGTTAATCTTAGCTGCAGCACTTGGTGCGGTAATGAGTTCAGCGGTAAGCACCGCACAAGCAGAAGACTATGTGATTGATATCGAAGGCCAACACGCTTTTGTACAATTCAAAATTAGCCATTTGGGCTACAGCTATTTGCTTGGTGAGTTCACCGACTTCGATGGCACCTTTAGCTATGACGAAGCGAATCCAAGCGCGGCTAAAGTAGAGGTCACCATCGACACGACCAGCCTTGACAGCAACCATGCCGAGCGCGATAAGCACTTGCGTAGCGACGACTTCTTGGCCGTTGATGATTATCCAGAAGCACGCTTCGTTTCTACCAGCTACGCACCTAATGGTGATGGCACGGGCACTTTGAGTGGTGACCTGACCTTACGTGGCGTTACCAAACCGATTGAAATTGCGGTAAGCGAAGTGGGTGCAGGTCCAGATCCATGGGGGGGCTTCCGTCGCGGTTTTGAAGGGTCAGTAACCTTGACGTTGGCGGACTTCGGTATTGATTATGACTTAGGTCCTGCTGCAAAAACTGTCGATATGTACCTATCGATCGAAGGTATTCGTCAGTAAGCCGACGGCTTTAACGACGAAAAGAAGAGAGCGCTGCGTTTAATGACGCAGCGCTTTTTCGTAGGCGCTCAACGCTGCAGCCGAATTACCTTGGGCTGCGTAAACTTGGGCAAGATCTAACCAGAGACGCTGCGACGGTACAAGTTCAGCCGCACGTCGTAAAGCGCGCTCGGCTAATGACCATTCCTTGGTTCGCATCGCCAGTTGTCCCATCGCTTGCAGCAATAAGCCATCTTCTGGCGTTTTCTTTAATTGTTGCTGTAAGTAATCACGTAACTCCGGACCGGCTACCAATAATTGTTGCTGTAACAACTCAGCAAGCTGTAAATCACCGCGTTTTAAACCACGCGCTGCGACTTTGTCAGCGGCTTCTTCTTGCTGTAACTGCACCAAGGCTTGCAAATAAGCGCGTCGGATCGCTGCACGACGTCTTACGTCGCGCGACAGTTCACGCCAGCCAGTTTGCAAGGCACTATTACCATTGCGACCTAGCGCGAGAAAATGTTCGCGGTAGGCGCGTTCGGTCAGCGTAGTATGTTCAGTGGCGGAAAAGACTTGTAAACGTTCCGCATCGGCGAGGCTGTCGATGATATCTTGCCAGCGATGTAAGCTTTCATAGGCGCGCAAGGCCAGCCGTAACAGTTGTGGGTGTTGCGGGTATTGCTTACGCAAGCGTTGGATTTCGACCACATGCTGGGCTGCCAGTTTTGGATTTTCCTGCATGCTAAACAAAGTTTCGGCTAACACAATATGGTCAGGCGTCGGTGCATGCTGTAGCCAATCACGCGCTTGTTCGAAATCCTCCAGTTGCGCCGCAGAGTAACTGGCGAGAAGAGCAACCGTGCCGTCATGGCGTAACTGCCAACTGCGATTAAATGCTGTAGAGGCGGCGCGATAATCACCGTTGACCAAAGCAGCAGCGGCTTGCTCGGTGGCTGCTTGGGCTTTACTGTCACGGCGCCGGCCGAACCACTTGATGCCCCATGAAGTGCCGCGCACCAGGCGCATGATGAAGTGCCAAAGAAAACGCACAAGAATGAAAGCCACAGCCAACAAGATCACCGAAGCGACCAAGCTGGTCTCAATCGTATAGTTACCCACCGCAATGAGCACGTAGCCGGTATTACCGTCCCACAATGGCCCGATAAACAAGCCCGCAATCAGCAGTAAGACAATGATCCATGCATATTTCATTGCGCTGCTCCCGCGCTCAGATTGGCTGCCATGCGGTTAAGTACAGTTGGACTGCGCAACTGGGTTGGCAACTCTAGCACTAATTGCTGTTGCGCTAATTCGCCAAGCGCACTCTGCAATGCTTGCACTGGCAGCTCGCTGTCGCTGGCGAGTTGCGCCAATAAGTCTTGCGCCTCCTGCAAACTCGTCTGATAGAGCTCGGCTGATTGGCTCAGTGCGGCTTGTTGCGCCAATTGTAATTGCAACAGTACACGCTGTTTTGCCAAAGCGACAAAAGCCGCAGACAGTTGCGGTTGAATCGGCTGTTCACGATGCTCGATGCGCACTAACTGGTTGAACAGTGTTTGCGCATTGTCTTGCAGATGGGTGTACCAAGGTGCGTCGGCAGGTGTGGTTTCGCTGGTGACCGAAAAGCTTGGTGCGCGCAGCTGCCAATCTTGTTGTTGCAGCTGTTGTCGCAAACTGCTGAGCTGCATCGCAACTTGCAAGTGCGCGTCGGTGGTTAAGCCTTGTAGCGCGACTTTATCGTCATTAATGGCTTGGCGCGCAGTTTGGAAAGCTGGGTTATTCAACGCTACTAGGTGGCTGTCAGCAAGTTCCAACAACTGTATAGCTGCCGTTGGTTGTTGGTCGATATAAAGCTTGTTGTTGGCGCGCTCAGCTAAATGCCGAGCTTCGATAATGCGCCATTCCGTCGCTTGCGAAACATCAAGGCTGGCAAACTCTGCTTGCACGCCCTGCACCGCCCGTTGCAAGTCAGCCAGTTCCTGTGCTTGTGCCGCTAATTGGCGTTGGCGCTCCCGCGTGGCATCGGCAAGCTGCTCACGCACATCGTTGGGTAAGCGCTTTTGTTGCTGTGCAAGGTTTGCCAGTTCGCGCTCTAAGTCGCTTAACTGCTGCTGTTGTTGCTCACTTGTCGTCTGTAACTGGGCATTGGTGGCGAGTAAGTCTTGATAGACATAGCGGTAACCTAACCAACCACTTACGGCGAGCACTGCTAACAACAATACAATCACTAACCAAGGCAGGAGACTGGCCTTACGGCGTTGCGGAGCCGTTTCTGCTGATGCGGTCGTATCGTCGGTAGCGTCAACCGTCGGTTCGGTAGTTTCCGCGAGTTGGCTGTCTTGTGCCATAAGTTATGCTTCCTTCATTGATTGCAAAGCCCGTTGCCATGCTTCTACCATAGCAAAACTGGCAGCGCTGTCAGCTACTACAACATGTTTTGTAATAGCAGCAGGTAATAATTGTTGTAGGCGGCTGCTTGCCACCACCCAAGTGCAGCGTGCGAGCCAGTCGAGTGCCGGGCGTGGAACCGCTGCCAAAAATGCGCCAAGTTGCTCGGCACTACTCACCATAATAGTATCGACACTTTGCTGCCAGGTTCGAATCTGCGCAGCGCTCGGAGCAGTTGGTACGCGTTCGTATACTTCCAAGTGTGTCACTTTGGCACCACGCGCACGCAAAGTCTCGGCAAAGAGCTCGCGACCACCACGACCACGGATGACCAGCCAATTTTGCTCCGCCACGTTTTGTAACTCAGTTAAGGCAAGTAATGCATCGCTGTTGTGTTGTCGCCATGGACAACTTACTGGTCGTTTTACCACCCGTGCAATGGCCCGTGCTGAAGTCGGACCGACGGCATACCAGCGGCAACGCGGCATGGCTTGGTTTGGCGCCCAAGCCTGCGCTTGCGCAGCGAAATATTGCGCCGCGTTAACACTGACCATCATGGCACCATCCCATGGGGTTGCTAATATCTGCGCGAGACTATGACTGGGGTCGTCGTAACCGCGAATCTGCAACATGCTGGCATGCTCATAGCGCAGCGGCACTTTGTGCTGTGCCGCACGTTGCTGGAGCAGTTGTTGCAGTTCCTCGGCCTGGGCCGCTGGACGCAGAATTAGCACATGGCTCATGAGTGTAGGTCGTTCTCCGCGTAGACGTCTGCTAAGATTTTACCGGCGCCACGGGTCAGTAGGTATTCTGCTAACTCAGTACCTAAAGCTTCGGCATGATCGCGGTGGCCTTTAATATCGCCTTCGATAATCTCGCTACCGTCGGGTCGCCCGACCAAGCCACGCAAATGCAACTGGTCGCCGTGCAATTCTGCGTAAGCACCAATCGGGACTTGGCAACCGCCTTGTAAACGACGATTCATGGCGCGCTCAGCTAGCACACAACTGGTGGTATTAGCGCAGCTCAGCGGTGCCAGTAAAGCTTGGGTCGTAGCATCATCGCTACGGCATTCGATACCCAGTACGCCTTGGCCGTTGGCAGGAAGACAAACTTCAACAGGGATGCGTTGGCGAATACGCTCGCCCAGATTCAACCGAATCAGGCCTGAGGCAGCTAAAATAATCGCATCGAATTGGCCGTCGTCGAGTTTGCCAAGCCGCGTTTGCACGTTACCGCGCAAATCCTTCACGACCAAATGCGGAAACTGCGCCAACACCTGACACTTGCGCCGCAGGCTGCAGGTACCAACCACCGCACCTTCGGGCAGCTCATCGAGACTATTGTAATGATTCGACACGAAAGCATCCCGCGGGTCTTCTCGTTCACAAATCCCGAATAATTCCAGCCCTTCCGGAAACTCGACCGGTAGATCTTTCATCGAATGCACGGCTAAATCAGCACGACCGTCGAGCATAGCGACTTCAAGTTCTTTGACAAATAGCCCCTTGCCGCCAATTTTTGCCAAGGGCGTATCCAGAATAATATCGCCCTTGGTGCTCATCGGCAGTAACTCGACGGTTAAACCCTCGTGCAATGCTTCAAGACGCGCCTGAATATGTTCGGCCTGCCACATCGCCAATAAGCTTTTGCGGGTGGCTATGCGTAATGTTTGACTCATTCGATGCTCCGCCTTAACTCTGTGCGTCTAAGGTTAAATCTTGTTCTGCCTGCTTACTGCCCGAGTCGGTGAGCAGTTGCCACAGCTCGGCACCGGTACGATTATCGATCCATTGACCGTCACGATACTCAAAGTGATGCCCGTTAAACTTGGTCGCTACCCAGATTTGCTGCAATGGTGGCTGCTTGTTGATGACCATTACCGTACGGTTCGGAAAAGTGATCTCTAACATGTCGCCATCGCACTCAGTGTCGATGTCGATGCCGGTGTTTTCGAAAGCTGCTTCTATCGCCCAAATGGTCGCTTCGGCGATCTCATGATATTCATGGTCTTGCATGTCCACTCCTAGTAATGACATTTGTGCGCTGCAATGCGATGATAAGCACACGTTTCAATCGCGAATCACAAGGGTACAGTTTACCGATGTTTAAGCTGAAAGTAATGCGTCCGATCATTGTAGCAGCTAGCTTGTGCTTGGTCGCCTGTGGACAAAAGGGTCCATTGGAAATGCCAGCACCTGCTGAGAAGAATCAGCCATCGGCATCTGTAGCCGTGACGCAAGTACAGGATAGCAACGTAAAATCATGAGTTTTCAATATAAAGATACCGAAATGTTCGCAGAAGACTGCGCGGTGACGGACCTTGCTGCTAAGCATGGAACGCCGCTGTTCATCTACTCTAAAGCTGCGATCACAGCAAACTGGGAGCAGTTTGCCAAACATTGGCCGGCACCGAATAAACTTTGTTATGCGGTCAAAGCCAATTCTAACTTAGCCGTATTGAATCTGTTGGCACGTTTGGGTGCCGGTTTTGATATCGTTTCTGGGGGCGAGCTCGCACGCGTACTGGCCGCTGGCGGTAAAGCGGCAGACGTGGTGTTCTCGGGCGTGGGGAAAAGTCACGACGAGATCGCTTATGCGTTAGACCAAGGCATCGGCTGCTTTAATGTGGAGTCCGCGGCGGAACTTGAACGCATTCAAGAAATTGCGGCAAGTAAAGGGGTTACCGCGCCAGTTTCGCTGCGCGTGAATCCAGATGTCGACGCACAAACCCATCCGTATATCGCGACCGGGTTGAAGGCGAACAAGTTTGGCATCGCCATGAGTGAGGCGCGCGACGTATTTCGTCGCGCAGCGCAGCTGCCAAACCTCAACGTCTGTGGTGCCGATTGTCACATTGGCTCGCAGATTTTGACGCCGCAACCGTTTCTTGATGCCGCTGAACGCATGTTCGCGCTGGTCAGGGATCTACGCCAAGAAGGCATCCAGATCACCCACCTCGATATGGGCGGTGGTTTCGGTATTCCTTATCAGCACGAAGATAAGCTCGAAGTGAGTAACTACTTACAAACGCTGCAACAAAAAGCAGCCGAGCTTGGTAACCTCAAGCTCATGCTCGAACCTGGACGTTCGATTGTGGGTAACGCAGGCATCATGGTCACTAAAGTCGAATACTACAAACCGGGTAGCGAGAAAAACTTCTTGTTAGTCGATGCGGGTATGAACGACCTTCTACGTCCTGCGCTTTACAACGCCTATCATGCGATTCAGCCGGTGGTGCGCCACGATGGCGTCGATGAGCAGCTGGTTGATGTGGTCGGTCCGGTTTGCGAAACCGGTGACTTTTTCGGGCATGCACGGCATTTAGCTGCACAAGAAGGTGACCTATTAGCAGTGATGAATGCCGGTGCTTACGGCTTTACCATGGCCTCGAATTACAACACGCGACCGCGCGCTGCCGAAGTTATGGTGCATGGCGATAGTGCAACCTTAATTCGTGAGCGTGAGCCGTTAGAAAGCTTGTGGCAGGGTGAACATATACTCGGAGAGAGCGTTTGAATTTCAGTAAAATGCACGGCTTAGGCAATGACTTTATGGTCATTGATAACGTCACGCAAAACATTTACGTGAATCCTGAGCAAATCCGGCAATGGGCAGATCGTCATCGCGGCATCGGCTTTGATCAGCTATTGTTAGTTGAGCCACCGTATGATCCCGACTTGGATTTCCATTATCGGATTTTCAACTCGGACGGCAGCGAAGTTGCCCAGTGCGGCAACGGCGCCCGTTGCTTTGCTTTGTTTGTACGGCACAAAGGGCTGAGCAATAAGCCGCACTTACGGGTCAGCACTAAAGCCGGTAACTTGGTCTTGCATCACGAGCGTGATGGGCGTATCACCGTAGAAATGGGTGAACCCAAGTTTGTGCCAGCAGCAGTGCCGTTTAAAGCACAAAAAGAAGAACTGACCTACGTCTTACGGGTGCAAGAGCAGACAGTATTATGTGGGGTTATGGGACTTGGCAACCCGCATTGTGTGATTGAAGTTGAAGATATTCATCACGCGCCGGTCGCGACTTTAGGTAAACAATTGGCTGCACATGAGCGCTTTCCTGAAGGCGTGAACGTAGGTTTTATGCAGATTGTAGACCGCGGTCATATCAAGTTGCGGGTTTACGAGCGTGGTGCTGGCGAAACTCAGGCCTGTGGTAGTGGAGCCTGTGCCGCTGCAGTGATTGGCATGCGCCAAGGTAAACTCGATGAGCAGGTCACGGTTGAATTGCCAGGGGGCCCGTTGACCATTCGCTGGCAGCCGGGCCAGCAAGTAAGGATGACCGGGCCAGCCGCCCACGTATACGACGGACATATGAAATTATGAGCAACGAAGCAAAACAACAACAAGCTCAACAACCGATTGTCGATGACACACTAATTGCTGCGTATTTAGAAGAAAATCCCGATTTTTTTGAGCGCCATCCGGCGCTGTTGCAGCAACTGAGTCTCCGTCACCCTAGCAAGGGGGCGGTGTCGCTGGTGGAGCGCCAACAAACGGTGTTGCGCCAGCGCGTTCAGCAATTGGAAGAAGAAATCACTGATTTAATGGTGACAGCACGACGCAACGAAGAGCTGTTCCGCTATTTTAGTGAGCTCTACGTCAAGTTGTTACAGAGTCGCAGCCTTGAAGAAGTGATGGACTCGCTGCAAGAGACCTTTTCGACGCAGCTGCAAATGCCAGCGCTCACGTTGAAGTTTTTTGATAGTCCGTTGGAGCTCGAAGCGCAATTTACCTTTGCCGCTGACACTCACAAGCAACTGCTCAGCAAGCGTTTTCGCGAAGACAGTATTTATCTTGGGCGACTCACCAACGACGAGCTGAAATTGCTGTTTCCTGACGAAACCATCGCTTCGGTGGTGCTGCTCCTGCTCGGCGAACAAGGTGAACTGGGTATGCTTGCGATTGGCAATCATGACGCCAGTCACTTCGAACCAGCTATGGACACACTACTGGTGAAGCAGTTGCAAGTGCTGCTCAGTCAAATCTTGCCGCCGCTGCTTAAACATCATGAAGCTGTTTGATGCACGGCAACGCTTTCTCAATCATTTAGCTGGCGAGCGAGGGCTCGCCGAGCACACGCTGGCGAACTACGGCCGTGTACTCAAGCACGACGTTACTTTTCTTGCCGAACAAGGCTGTGACTCGATCGCGGCGCTCACTTTGCCACTGTTCGAGCGGGTCTTTATTAACTGGCGCCGGAAAAACTTAGGTGATGCTTCACTCGCTTTACGCTTGGCAGCTTGGCGCACGTTTTTTGATTATGCCATTCGTGAGGGCTGGCGCCATGACAATCCAGCGCGCCAAACTAAAGCACCAAAAGCCGCCAAGCGGTTACCGAAAAACCTCGATGTCGATAGCATCAGCCAACTGCTACAACTCCCTGAAGATGACGAACTTGCGTTACGCGATGCCGCTATGATGGAGCTGTTGTATGGCAGTGGTTTGCGGCTGGCGGAGTTAGTAGCCTTGGATATCGATGCTATCAATCCGCGGCACCAAGAACTGCGTGTGCTCGGTAAAGGCAATAAAACCCGCATCGTGCCCTATGGCCGCTGTGCCGCGCAGGCGCTGCAAAAGTGGCTGCCGGTGCGCACCCGTTGGCTGCAAGGCAACTTGACCGAGGTCGCACTGTTTATCAGTCAACGCCAACAACGGATTAGCCCGCGCACGGTGCAACAGCGCCTGCAGTATTGGGGCGAGCAACAAGGTCTGAAGGGCGGACTGCATCCACATAAACTGCGCCACTCGTTTGCCTCGCATATGTTAGAATCGAGCGGTGATTTACGTGCGGTACAAGAGTTGCTCGGGCACGCTAATTTGAGCACCACGCAAGTCTATACCCACTTGGACTTTCAACATCTGGCCAAGGTCTACGACGCCGCACACCCAAGAGCCCGTAAGAAATAGCCAACAGCAGGTTTTAACATGCAATTTTATCGCCGTCTGCAGCCCATCCGTGCGATTAGCTTCGATTTAGACGACACCTTGTACGACAACATACCTGTCATGCGCGCTGCTGAAGCCGCCAACTACGCCAAACTCTGTGAACTGTTTCCGGTAGCTGCCGCATGGAGCCAGGCTGAGTGGGCCCAGCGGCGTTGGCAGTTGATGCAAACCGACGCTGATCTCGCCAGTGACATGACACTATTGCGCTTGGCAACCATTCGCTTGGGCCTGATGCAGCTTGGCATCGATAGCAAGCAAGCAGAAGCTGGGGCAGAACAAGTGCTGGCAGCATTTTTGGCGCGTCGGAATCAGGTCGATGTGCCGGCACAGTCGCATCAACTGTTAAGCGAACTCGGGCAACACTACCCGCTGATCGCCATCAGCAATGGCAATGTCGATACCACCAAGATTGGTCTGCGTGATTATTTTACCCATGTCATTCAACCCGGCGACGGCCGTCGTGGTAAGCCCTACCCAGATATGTTTACAGTGGCGCAGCAAGCGTACCCACACTTGTGCCCGGCGCAGTGGCTGCATGTCGGCGATAGTCCGGTCGCCGATGTACTCGGTGCGCAACGCATGGGCTGGCAAACGGCATGGTTCAAAAGCGGCTTGTATGATGCCAGTTCACTGATCGTGCTGCCGCACGTCGCCTACCACGACAACCGCCAGTTGGGGCACTTGCTACTAGAGCGGCAGCGCTAATTAACTGGTTGCATATACAGTAGTCGCGTTTTACACTGGCAGCGTTTGCAAGCAATGGATGATTCAATGACTCAGCACCCTCTCCTCGATCAACTCAATGATAAGCAACGCGCCGCAGTGAGTGCGCCAGAGCGGCACATGCTGGTGCTTGCTGGCGCCGGAAGTGGGAAAACGCGGGTGTTAGTGCATCGTATTGCGTGGTTGCTGCAAGAGTATCATTTGTCACCCTACAGCATTATGGCGGTAACCTTTACCAACAAAGCTGCCGCGGAAATGCGCGGCCGCGTTGAGGCGCTTGTTGGCAGTTCGACCCGCGCCATGTGGATTGGTACCTTCCATGGACTCGCGCACCGTTTGCTCCGTGCGCACTACATGGATGTCGGCTTGCCGCAGAACTTTCAAATCCTTGATAGCGACGATCAACAACGCATGCTCAAACGCATCATGCGCAGTCTCAACTTAGACGAAAAACGTTGGTCGCCGAAACAAGCGCAATGGTTTATCAATGCCAAAAAAGACGAGGGCTTGCGTGCTGAGCATCTTGATGGTCTTGATTACAATGAGCAGACCTACAAAGAAATCTACGCTACTTACCAAGCCGCCTGCGACCGTGCCGGTTTAGTCGATTTTGCCGAGCTATTGCTGCGTGCACATGAATTGTTGCGCGATAACGCCATTGTGCGCGAACATTATCAGCGGCGTTTTCGACATATCTTGGTTGACGAGTTCCAAGATACCAACGCCATTCAGTATGCCTGGGTGAAAATGTTGTCCGGCGGTGGTCGTGGCGAAAACGAAAACTTCGTCACCATTGTCGGCGACGATGACCAGTCCATTTACGGCTGGCGCGGTGCAAAAATTGAAAATATCCATCAGTTTAATCGCGATTATCCTGATGTAGAAACGATTCGTTTGGAGCAGAATTATCGCTCTACCAACACCATTCTGACCGCCGCGAATAGCGTTATCGCTAATAATACTGACCGCTTGGGCAAAGAGCTCTGGACCGAGGGCGGCACCGGCGAGCCGATCGATTTATACGCTGCCATCAACGAGATGGACGAGGCGCGCTATATCGCCAGTCGTATCGAGGCCTGGCATGAGCAAGGTAATGCACTGCAAGATGTAGCGTTGCTGTATCGTAGTAACGCGCAGTCACGGGTGTTGGAAGAGGCCTTGTTACATGCGCGGATCCCCTATCGCATTTATGGCGGTTTGCGCTTCTTTGATCGTCAAGAGGTCAAAGACGCATTGGCCTACCTGCGAATGCTGGCCAATCGTGATGACGACGCTGCCTTAGAGCGAGTGATCAACACGCCGACGCGTGGCATTGGTGCACGGACACTCGATATCGTCCGTGATGGTGCACGACAACGTCAGTTATCGCTTTGGCAAGCGGCAAAACAGTTAGTGCAAGAAAAGGTGCTCACCGGTCGCGCGGCAAATGCGGTCAATACCTTTATCGAGCTCATCGACCAGCTCGAAGATGAAACCAGCGATGATCTGCTTGGGAAGCAGGTGGATCGGGTGATTAAAGCCAGTGGTTTGATGGCAATGTACGAGGCTGAAAAAGGCGAGAAAGCTGAAACGCGCGTCGAGAACTTAAAAGAATTGGTCAACGCCTGCGAGAACTTCGACCAGCTCGATGCCAATATGGAAGAAGATCTGACCCCGCTCAATGCCTTTTTGGCGCATGCGGCGTTGGAATCAGGTGAAGAACAAGCCGATGAGTATCAAGACGCGGTGCAGCTGATGACGCTGCATAGTGCCAAGGGCTTGGAGTTTCCGCTGGTATTTATGTGTGGCGTCGAAGAGGGCATGTTCCCCTCGCAGCAATCGTTTGAGGAAGCCGGACGGTTGGCGGAAGAACGGCGACTTTGTTACGTTGGTATGACCCGTGCGATGCAAAAGCTGGTCATTAGCTATGCCGAGCAACGACGCATTTATGGCCAAGAAAAATTCCACACGCAAAGTCGTTTTATTGGCGAAATTCCGGCGGAAAACTTGCATCACATTCGTATGCAAAGTGCTTCACCTTCATTTGGCGGACAACCGAATTATGGTCGCTTCCGCACCAGTGCCAGCCATGAAGCTTTTACCGAAACTGGGTTTCAATTAGGGCAGCGGGTACGGCATGCAAAATTCGGCGAGGGCACCGTACTCAACTACGAGGGTAGCGGCCCACAGAGCCGCATCCAAGTGAACTTCGATGATGTCGGTGCGAAATGGTTGGTCGTCGCTTACGCGCGCCTTGACCGTTGTTGATGCAGTAAGGTATCAATACTGTAAAGTGCTAGCGCCGTCCAAATAATCGCAAAGGTCACTAATTTGTCAGCCGCAAGAGGCTCACCGTAAACCCACACGGCGAGAATAAACATCAAGCTCGGGCCAATGTATTGAAAGAAGCCGAGCGTGGCGTAGCGAATACGCTGCGCGGCTGCGGTAAAACAAAGCAGCGGCGCGGTCGTCACGATACCAGCAGCCATTAGTAGCAGATTCAGCTGCCAGTTGTTGGCGGTCATGTCGCTGGCCGCAGAATCGGCGAAAAACAGCAAGTAAACCAACATGATGGGCAGTAAAATTGTGGTCTCAAGCCACAAGCCTGTCATGGAATCCACCGGTAGACGCTTACGAATCGCCCCATAAATCGCAAAGCTAAAGGCAAGCGTCAGTGCTATCCAAGGTACTGAGCCGAAAGAAATCACTTGAATCAATACGCCCGTCACGGCCAGCGCAATAGCCACCAGTTGGAAGCGGCGCATGCGTTCGGCAAAGAACAACATACCGATTGCGACGTTCAATAGTGGATTGATGTAGTAACCGAGGCTGGCATCCAGCAACCGATTGTTGTTGATGGCCCAAATAAACAGAAACCAATTACCACCTAACAAAAACGTCGCCAGCGTAAGACGCAGCATTTGCTTGCGATTTTTCAGCACTGGACGAATGCGATGCAAGCGGCGCAAACCCACCATTAACAGTAAGACTAAAACGAACGACCAGATAATCCGATGGCTCAAGATTTCTAATGCTGGAACTTGCTGCAGCCATTTGAAGTAAATTGGGGCAACGCCCCACATGGTGTAAGCGGCGATAGCATAAAATACACCGTGGCGACTGCGCGTAGCATCATCGGTCATGGGCGAACGTCCTATCATGTGAAGAGTTGTGCGAAAACTGAGCAACCACCGCGCAGTTATCTCGGAAAAGCCTTCAGGTAGGTGGTACTGACTGCGCGTGACGCATACAATAGTGCTTATTCGTATCGAGCGCAATCGGAGCAGTCGTGAGCCAAGCCGCTAATCTGTCAAAAGTCCTTGCCGATGTTTTCGGCTATGCCAAGTTCCGGCAGGGGCAAGAGCAGGTGATCGAGGCGGTGCAAAGCGGTCGCGATGCCTTGGTACTGATGCCGACGGGCGGCGGTAAATCGCTGTGCTATCAATTGCCAGCCATTGCTGGCAGTGGCGTCAGTATTGTCATTTCGCCGCTGATTTCACTGATGCAAGACCAAGTGGAGAGTCTGCAGACCATGGGCGTTGCTGCCGCAGCGCTGCATAATGGCTTGACTGCAGAGGAGCAACAAAGTGTGACGCAAGACGCCGCCAACGGCGCACTTCGCTTGTTGTATGTGAGCCCAGAGCGGGCGATGCAGCCTTATTTTGTGCGGCTCCTGCAGCAATGGCAGGTAAACCTACTGGCGATCGACGAGGCACACTGTATTTCGCAGTGGGGTCATGATTTCCGCCCCGAGTATGGGCAACTAGGACAGCTGCGCGAAGCACTACCACAAGTTCCCTTTATGGCACTGACCGCGACCGCCGATGCGGCCACCGAAGCGGATATCATTCAGCGCCTGCATTTGCATGACCCATGCGTCTATAAAAGCTCATTTGATCGCCCCAATATTCGCTACATTGTCGAAGACAAATTTAAGCCGCAGAAGCAGTTGCGCGATTACATTGCCAAGCAAAAAGGTGCCTCGGGCATCGTTTATTGCGGCAGCCGCAAACGCGTCGATGAACTCGCCGAGCGTCTGCGCAGCGATGGTATTCGCGCCGCCGGCTATCATGCGGGAATGGAACACGAGGAACGCGAGTACGTGTTAAGAGGCTTTGTGCGTGACGACATTGACGTTGTCGTCGCAACCGTGGCCTTTGGCATGGGCATAAACAAGCCCAACGTGCGTTTTGTCGTGCATTTTGATGTGCCACGTAGCATCGAGGCCTACTATCAAGAAACCGGCCGCGCTGGCCGTGACGGCTTACCGGCAGAAGCACTCTTGCTGTATGACCCCAGCGATGCCAATTGGATCCGCAGCATCATTAACGATATTCCCGATGAGCAGCGCCGCCAAGTCGAGCAACATAAGTTCGGTGCCATGCAAGCGCTAGGCGAAGCGCAAACCTGCCGGCGGCTGGTACTGTTGAATTACTTTAATGAATTCCGTGACGAGCCTTGCGGCAACTGTGATATCTGCCTCGACCCGCCACGGCAATACGATGGCACTGTTGATGCGCAGAAAGTGCTCAGTTGTATTTATCGGGTCGGTCAGCGCTTTGGTGCCATGCATATTATCGACGTATTACGCGGCAGCCAATCGCAGCGCCTGACGTCCTTGGGGCATGATCAACTCTCTACCTTTGGCATCGGGGCTGAGCAAAGCCAAGCGTACTGGTTAGGCATCATTCGTCAGCTCATTCATCGTGGGCTCGTGCTACAGAACATTCAGCATTACGGCACGTTGCAACTCACCGCAGCCGCACGGCCGATTTTGCGTGGCGAAGTGGCCTTACAGTTAGCGGAGCCGCGGCTCAACTTGGCGGTCAGCAAGCCGAAGGTGACGGATCGTGCCGACTACGACAAAGTGTTGTTCCGGCGTTTGCGCGCGTTGCGCAAGAAAATTGCCGATGCCGAAGAAAAGCCACCTTTTGTGGTATTCAACGACGCCACACTGGTTGAAATGGCGGTTCACTACCCGACTAATGAAGACGCCCTGTTGAATATCAGTGGGGTTGGGCATAGCAAGTTAGAACGCTATGGCAGCCATTTCATCGCTGCCATCACAGCGTATTTAGATGCCGAAGACGAGCCGCTATTGCAGCTTTAAGCGGCTCGAGCGAAGTAGAATTGCCACAACTCTTGCAGCACTGGAATAATCGACGCGACCAGAATCAAGCCCATGGTGATATTGAAAATGCGTTGGAATAGCGCATTCGAGAGCACTTTACGCAACAGCGAACCGAACAGCAGCCAAACTCCCACGCACGGAAAAGCCATCAAAAAAAACGCCAGCGTAATTGCTAGTACTTCAGTGACTGGATTGCCGGTAACCGTGGTGTAAGCGGCGACTGCGCCCGATGCCATCATCCACGCCTTGGCATTGACCCATTGAAATAATGCCGCCTGCCAGAAGGTAAAGGGCTTACGCGTACCTTTTTCAATGGCTTTGGGTTCGGCGGTGGCAATGTGCCAAGCCAGCCAGAGCAAATAAGCAACGCCAGCGACTTTAATGAGTTGGTGTAAATTCGGGAATTTCTCGAACACTACGCCAAAACCAAACCCCACCAACAGCACCATTACTGGGAAGCCTAAACAGATGCCCAAAAAATGCGGCATGCTCGCACGAATACCATAGTTGACGCCCGATGACATGATCATAACGTTATTCGGACCAGGGGTGATGGTGGTCGAAAAAGCAAAGAACAATACGGCGATGAAAATTTCCATAAGCATCCATTTCGGTTCAAGGTCTGTATACTGCTAACAACTAGTGTGCCTTGAGAATCCATAAAAAGACAAGGAGAGCTTATGAAATATCTGCTGATGCTGGTCGTAGCGTTAGCATGTTTGGCCCTACCCGCGAGCTATGCTCAGGTGGGCGCAGAGGTCGAACCTGAAACGCTTAAGGTGGCGGTCAGAGTAAGTCCACCCTTTGTGCTGAAAGATGCCGATGGCAGTTACAGTGGGCTCACCATTGAGTTGTGGGAGCATATTGCCGCACAACAAAATTACCAGTTTAGCTATGTTGAAGCGGGGTTGGAGTCACTCATTGACGGTGTTGCCGAGGGGGAATTTGACGTGGGTCTCGGAGCCATTTCTGTTACTGCTGAACGCGAGCGCCGTATCGACTTTTCGTTACCCTTTTACAATGCCGGTCTTGGCATAGCCGTACCCGCCCAAGCTGAACCAGGCTGGTGGACCGTCACCAAAGGCTTTTTCAGCCTGCAGTTTCTCACAGTGCTGTTGTTCTTGGCTGGTATTTTGTTAGCGGCGGGTTGGCTGCTCTGGCTCGCAGAGCGCCGTCATAATCGTGATGAGTTCAGCAGTGAAACCCTACCCGGCGTGGGCGCAGGTTTTTGGTGGGCCGCCGTGACCATGACCACTGTGGGTTATGGCGATAAGTCACCGCGCAGTCCGCTGGGCCGTGTGGTGGCACTCATCTGGATGTTCACCAGCGTCATTATCATTTCAAGTTTCACCGCGTCCATCACCTCAGCGTTGACCATCAACCAGTTATCGAGTCGCGTGCAAGGTAAAGACGACTTGGTGAAAGTTCGCGTTGCTAGCGTGCCCGCTTCGTACAGTGCTTACTGGTTAGAACGTGAAAATATCGGTTATCAACAAACTACAGATTTACCCAGTGCGTTGCGGGATTTAGCAGCAGGCAAAGCGGACGCTGTGGTTTACGATGCACCTTTATTGAAGTACCAATTACGGCAAGAGTTCTCTGGACTTACCGTGTTGAATGACTATTTTGCGCCACAAGATTACGCGCTGGTATTGCCGCCACAATCAAGCAAGCGCGAGGAGATGAACCTTATCTTGCTGCGCTATGTGCGTAGTGCTGAATGGCGGTCGGCGGTGAGCCGCTATCTTGGCGATGAACTATAATCAGATACGGAGGCTTTAAAGGGGGCATTATGTTTGGTTTAACTTTAGCGTTCATGTTGAGTGGCATACAGGCGGCTGACGTTGCTCCGGCAACCGTGACCATCGAAGAGTGGCAGGTGCCATATGCCGAGTCGAGACCACGCGACCCCTATGTCCACAGTTCCGAGAAAGTATGGTTTGTTGGTCAGCGAGCTGATTATGCGGCCATTCTAAATCCGCAAACGGGTGATTTCGAACGTATTGACCTGCCAGCAGGTGTGCAGTCGATGCCCTATGCCATGGCGGCCGACAATAACGGCTACATTTGGTTTGCCGAAACGGGCGTGCAGCCGAATCGCATTGTCGGTTTTCACATCGACAGCGAAACCTTTACTGCCCCTGTCGCCGTGCCAAGTGGTGGCGGTACCGTGCGTCACATGATGTTTGATGAAGCCAGCCAAAGCTTGTGGTTTGGTGCTGATACCAACACCGTAGGTCAGGCAACCATTCGCTACGGTGAATAAGCCTTGTTAGACAAACCAAGCGCTGATGCGCGGCCACAGAATCACTACCCAAGTGATACCGATCATCAGCAGCGAGAACATGACAGCGGCCGATGCCATATCTTTGGCACGGCCGCTGAGCTCATGTAAGTCTGGGCTGATGCGGTCAACTGTCGCTTCGATAGCGGAATTAAGCAGTTCCACAATCAGCAACACCAGTACCGGCAGAATCAACACCACTTTTTCCACCATGGTCGCACCCAACCATAAAGCTAGTGGCACCAGTATCAATGCGAGCACGGTGTCTTGGCGGACCGCCGCTTCAAATTTTAACGCCGTGCGATAACCGCGTAAGGAGTTGCCGGTGGCGCGAACGATGCGCATCAGACCTTTTTGTGGTGGTTTCATCGATTTACTTTTCGTTTCAGCTAGATGGTGTACAGTGTAATACATGAACAGACTTAAGGATTGCTTAACTTTATGGCGAAAGGCAACCATTGGCAACTGATCCCCCTCGATACCTTTGAGCGACCGACCGCACCGGCGAGCACCCTGTTACAAAAAGCCTGGCTGCGGGCACAAAACCTTATTGGCATTAAAGACGATGAGGATGCCACCCCCGATGAACAAGACTTTCCGCATTACCGTGAATTCGACCTTGAACCGGCTGTGGCAGCCGTTGAAAAAGCGTGGGAAGAGGCGGAGAGCGAACCTTGTGTGCGTTTTGTCGTCAGTCCTCCGTTTAGTGGCAGCGGCGCGATTTTGCGTGCTTGGGCCGACAAGCACGGCTACCAGCAATTAAAACCACCACGAAAAGATCAACTCGAGAGTGCCGATACAGAAAGCTGGTGGCAGGCACAGCAGTGCGACAATTGGTTGCTCGATGAGTTTTCGTCATTCTGGTTACGCACGACGTCGCATATGCAGTTTATGCGAGCCCTGCTGCCTCGTTTGTTGCGCGGCGAATTAGGTGAGGGCGTAGTGGTGGTGGATAGTTGGACCTTTGCGTTTTTGCAGCGCGCTTGGCCACTAAGTCTGCCGCACTGTTATTGCTTTGCTGCCGCAACCCCTGAACTACTGCAGCAGGTGAGTATAGAGACCACTGAGAAAGCGTTGCGGAAACTGAATGCCAAAGCGCGGGGCAACGTTGGCGTTGCTTTAGCGCTGTGGGCGCTGGCGCAAAATAGCGAACGGCAAACACCGCGCATTCCGAGTGAAGCCGATGACGCAACGGCCTTTATTCTGTACGCACTCTTACTCCATCACGGCCTCGCCGGCGAGTATTTACAGCTGGTATTACCGATGCTGGCGCCCGATCAGCTCGATGTGCAATTGCTACGACTGCAGCAAAATGGTGTGATTGAGTTGGATGATGAAAAAGTCTGGCGAGTGACGGTTTATGCCTATGTCGATGTGCGCGATTTTCTCGCCAGTCGTGACTACTGGCTAGATAGTTTTTAACGGGAGTGCGGCATGAACACTGAGCAATTTCTCGAAATATTTAAAGAAATCAATAGCGCGGTGCTGATCGAAATCGGTGTAGTGATTGCCGTTGCGATGGCCATTATTTGGAGCAGTCAAAAATTACTACCGCTGCTCGCCGAGCACTTACATGGCAAACAACGTCTTTTTGTACTGGCTCTGATTCCAACGGTGCGGGTGTTGGTGTTTGTCTTTGCCATTATCTGGATAGTGCCGCTGGTCATCGAGCCGAGCGCGCGCAACATGGTGGCGATTCTCGGTGCTGCAGGTCTAGCGATAGGTTTTGCCTTGAAGGATTATGTCAGTAGCATTATTGCTGGGGTGGTCGCGGTTTATGAAGTGCCTTATCGCCCCGGTGATTGGATTTCAGTCGATGGTACCTATGGTGAAGTGAAGCACATCGGTATGCGCGCCGTCGAAATTGTCACGCCGGACGATACCGTGGTGTTTATTCCGCACTTAAAACTGTGGTCGAATCTCATTCATAACGCTAATAACGGTGGGCCGAGCTTGATGTGCGTGGTCGATTTTTACTTGCACCCAGAGCACGATGCGAATCAGGTCAAACATCTACTGGAAGACGTGGCGCTGACCAGCCCTTATGTGCAACTCGCCAAACCCATCGTAGTAGTTGCAAACGAAGAGCCGTGGGGCACGCGTTATCGGCTGAAAGCCTATCCGATCGACCCACGGCAACAATTTCAATTTATGACGGATTTGACCGCGCGCGGCAAAACTTGTTTGCGGGCGTTACCCGTCAACTTTGCGCAGTTGTCACCAGAGCACGCTGTTCAGCCAGCCCCATACTGAGTACGTAGGGGACTTCGGCAGCTTGGCGCTTGCTAAACTCGGCTTTGCTGTCGAGGTCTTGCCAGTTCATGGCTATCAACGCCTGCGCTACCGCGCCACCTAAACCGCTGCCCGGACCTAGCAAAATAATGTGGTCCGGTGCGAATTCTCTCACGCCGACTTGAATTGCTTTACTGAAGTCGTAGGTTTCAGTCACTTGGTGGCCGAGGGTGTAGCGGTGCAGAGCGCGCATGTCTACCGTCGGGGTTAACCATTGGTGACCGCGACCGTCGATAAGTGGTGTTTGCGGCTCACGAAAGACTGCCGTAGGCCAAGTCTCTTGCGCCTCGGTTGCTGCATCACTCATCAAATGAGTGTGAAACGCAGCGTGCCCAGGCAACAACATCGGAAAGCGTTCATCGGCGAGCGGTAACGCTTTCATAGCGGCTGAACAGGCGGCTTCAGTGCCAGCGAGTACCGCATACCCCCCGTAATTGATCGAACGGAACAGCTCGCCTTGGTGCGCTTGCAATTGTGCGTCGACCAGCGCTTCACGTGTCGGGTCAGGACGCCATTCGCTATCGACAATCGGATAGATAAATTGCGCACCAGCCCCACCAGCGGTCAGCTGGGCCATGCTGGTGACGAGCCGCGCAGTGGTCGGTACCGACCAAGCTTCCGCACAGGCCATTGCCGTATACCAGCCCATGGAGTTGCCGGTAATCGCCACCACGTCATACTGGTTGCGATCGATACTTAAAAAATCCAGATAGCCTGCGGCATAAATCAACGCTGCGGCGTGCTCAGCTTGTTGATGTAACGAAGTTTTGAACAACTTCGCCTGATCGAGTTCAGTCACTGTCGCGAGGCCGAGTGCCGCGCGTTCGGCGTCGATCTGATCAAGAACATTCTGTAAATCTTCGCGTATTTTCGGCGAAGATGCAGCTATGTTCGCGGAGATCGAACCAAGTTCTGGTTTGTTGTAGGTGCCACGCCCAGGGCAGACAACGAGTGCGGTTTTCTTCATGCCTTAGCTCCTTGTTTGCGTTTTGCGAGCATCTCGCTGGCCACCTCAACGATGCCAGCGGCGGATGGCAACACAGTGTAGGCTGCTTTACCGAGCGGAATGAAGCTGTCTTCGGCGGTAATACGACGTACTCTAAAGCGCTCTGGATAATCTTCGTACAAGCAGGTCATGAGTTCTTCGCTCAACGAGCCACGGCGGCGACATTCGTCGACGATCAACACTTGCTTGCAGTTGCCTAGTGCCTGCACGATGGCATCCACATGCAGTGGCACTAAACAACGAATATCGATAACCCGCACTTTATGGCCGGCGGCGCGCAACTTCGCTTCTGCTTGGCGACTTAAGTAATAGCCGTTGCCATAGCTAACAATGGCGAGCTCGTCGCCGTCACCATACACCGCTGGCTCGCCAAGTGCTGGTACGGGCAGGTCAGGCGTTGGATAGTCGCACAACCAGCCGCCATCACCTTCTTCGTGAAGATCGCGCGCCATATAGAGCGCAATCGGCTCGAGCATAATGACCACGCGTTGCTCGACAGCTGCCAATCTTACCGCCTGGCGCATTAACAAGGCACCGTCGTAGCCATTTGATGGACACAGTACGATGACGCCTGGAATATCACGGAACACCGCAAACGAGTTGTCGTTATGGAAGTGGCCACCAAAGCCTTTTTGGTAAGCAAGACCGGCGATACGAATCACCATCGGATTGGTGAACTGACCGTCGGAGAAAAACGATAAGGTGGCAGCTTCGCCACGAATCTGATCTTCGGCGTTGTGTACGTAAGCAAGGAATTGGATTTCAGGCATGGCAATCATGCCTTGCTGCGCCATACCAATGGCCAGACCAAGAATACTTTGCTCGTCCAACACCGTGTTCAATACGCGGTTTGGACCAAAGGCTTCCATCAGGTGTTGTGTGACGTGATAGACACCGCCCTTTTTAGCAATGTCTTCACCACACATGACGATATTGCCGTACTGCGCCATCAAATCGTGTAGCGACCAGTTCAGCAACTTCGCTAAATGTTGGCGCTTGCCGATGTTATGCTTGTCGAATTTAAACAGCTGTTCGCGTTGGTTCTCAGTTAACGCTGGCGGCATCACGCTTTCATCGCGCGTCGGTGGCACAATTGACTGCATCACTTGCGTGGCTGCAGTCAATTTCGGCCGCTGCTGCGCTTGTCCCGCTAAACGCGCGATGCGCTGCGCCTGCTTGCGAATATGTTCGGCGAGTTGTTCGTAGCTAAACAAGTCACGCTGAATCAATGCAGCGCAGGTGAACAGCAGCACGTCGCGCTCGGCATCGCGGACAATTTCTTGCTTGTTGCGGTAAGCGACTTCAGCGTCAGCTCCGGCATGACCAAACAGGCGAATGGTGCGCAAGTGCAGAATCGCCGGTTTACGCTTCTGGCGCACATAGTCGGCAGCTTGTTGCGCCACCAAATAGGTCTCGGCAACGTTGCTACCGTCTGCGAAAAAGTACTTCACTGCTGGGCGTTGACTGAGTTGCTGCTGAATCCACCCTTGTGGGGTGTGGGTCGAAATACCTAAACCGTTGTCTTCACAGACCAACAGTAGTGGCATCGGAATTTGTTGATAAGCCGCCCAACTGGCTGAGTTGATCGCGCCGAGTGCCGTTGAGTGATTGGCCGAAGCATCGCCAAAGCTACACACGGCAATCGCATCATGTGGCCAAGTGCCTTGCTGCTGCAGGCGCTTTGATAAGCCGATCGCAAAGGCTGTACCCATGGCTTTGGGCACATGCGAAGCAATGGTGCTGGTTTGCGGTGGTACGTGTAAATCTAAGCTACCAAATACCTTGTGGCGACCACCCGAGATAGGGTCTTCACTCGATGCGGCAAAACTGAGCAGCATGTCATACAGCGGTGTACTGCCGGGTTTCTGCTTGGCGCGTTGCAGGAAAAAGGCGCCACTACGATAGTGCAAAAATGCTGGGTCGGTGACGCGCAACGCTTTGGCAACCGCCGCGTTGGCTTCGTGTCCCGAGCTACCAATAGTATAAAAACTTTGCCCAGCAGCCTGCATCAGACGCGACTGCAGGTCGAGCAAGCGACTGGCGAGTTGGGAGTCGAATAATTCGACCAGTTCGGCATCGCTAAGGATGCCACCTGCCGCGTGAGCGCGCGGCAGGTCTTCACGTTCAATGCGCTGGATAAATTCAACCAGCCATGGATGCATAGCTGCAGCCATATACGCCTCCTTTTACAAGGTAGTGACGGGTGCTAGATGAATTAGCTGAATGCCTGAAGGCCCGTTTGCGCACGACCCAAAATCAGGGCATGCACGTCGTGGGTGCCTTCGTAGGTGTTCACCGCTTCTAAGTTCATGACGTGACGGATCACGTGGTATTCGTCGGCAATACCGTTGCCACCGTGCATATCGCGAGCAACGCGGGCAATATCCAACGCCTTGCCACAGGAGTTACGTTTAATCAGTGAAATGGTTTCTGGCGGTAATTGACCCGCGTCCATCAAACGTCCTGCTTGTAAACAGCTCAACAGGCCAATACTGATTTCAGTTTGCATATCAGCCAGTTTCTTCTGAATCAGCTGCGTAGCCGCCAACGGACGATTAAATTGGTGCCGATCTAAGGTGTATTGACGCGCTGCATGCCAGCAGAACTCGGCTGCTCCCAATGAACCCCAAGCGATACCGTAACGCGCCTTATTCAAGCAGCCAAACGGACCTTTAAGGCCACTGACGTTTGGTAGCAGCGCTGATTCAGGAACTTCGACGTTGTCCATCACGATTTCACCGGTAATCGAGGCCCGCAATGAAAACTTGCCATCAATTTTCGGTGCTGACAGGCCTTTCATGCCTTTTTCTAGAATAAAGCCACGGATCTCACCGTCGAGTTTCGCCCACACCACAAATACATCAGCGATCGGTGAGTTAGTGATCCACATTTTGCTACCTTTGAGCACATAGCCACCGTCTACTTTTTTCGCCGTGGTGCGCATACCGGCAGGATCAGAACCTGCATCCGGTTCGGTCAAACCAAAACAGCCGACCCATTCGCCGGTTGCCAGTTTTGGCAAATACTTTTGTCGTTGTTCTTCGCTGCCGTATTCATGAATCGGGTGCATAACCAGCGACGATTGCACGCTCATGGCGCTACGGTAGCCGCTATCAACGCGCTCAACTTCACGCGCGACGAGGCCATAGCAAACGTAATTCACTTCTGAGCAACCATATTTTTCTGGCAAAGTTGCACCTAGCAGGCCAAGTTCACCCAATTCGTTCATGATCTCGCGGTCAAAACGTTCTTCACGGTTCGCCGTCAATACGCGCGGCATCAGCTTTTCTTGACAGTACTGATGAGCGGTATCACGAATCATGCGTTCTTCTTCGGTCAGCATGTTGCTGAATTGGAAAGGGTCTTGCCAGTCAAAAGGAAATCGAGCCATGTTAAACCTCAAATGCGTTGTTCGTTATTCGTGCGCTTCGCTGTTCGTCCGTGCTTCGCACTGTTCGGAGAGTCTCGAATAGCGAACGCAGTGAGCGGACGAACAACGAATAACGCTGTTTGTTCTTCTCACTTTACGCGGAATTGAAGTAAAGTTAAATTATATAAAAATTAGAGTGGGTATAGCCTTTAACTATGGATTTACGTCAGCTTCAGTACTTCGTCGCCGTCTACGAACAAGGCAGCATCAGCGCGGCAGCGCGCGCCTGCTCGGTAGCACAGCCGAGTTTATCGAACGCTTTGCAGCAACTTGAAGATGAGCTCAAGGTGAAGCTCTTTGTACGGCAATCCAGAGGGGTTACCCCAACAGAGGATGGTGAACGTTTGTATGGCCATGCTGGACGTATGCTCAGTCAAATGCAGGCACTTAAGGCATCGTTTCGACACAGTGTGACGCGAGTTCAATTTCGGCTCGGCTTGATTCGCGCGCTTGGCGTTGAACGAATGAGCCAGTTGTTACGTGACTTTACGGCGGGGGTCGATGGACTTGAGTTGCACCTCGTCGAACCCGACGATGAAGCCGATGCGCGGATTATCACGCCGCGCATGCTGAAAGCCGGTGAGCAGTTTTTACCGATTTGGCATGATGCTTTCGTGGTGGCGTTGCCGGCCGGGCACCCATTGGCACTGCAAGAGGCGGTGACTTTGGCGGATATGCAAGGCTTGCCGCTGATCAAGCGCACCCCCTGTGAGGCGTGGTCGGTGTTTTATCCAGAGCTTATTCGGCAGGGGATTCAGCCGGATATTCGCGCCGATATTCACACCATTGAATATGCGCTCGGGCTGGTATCTGCTGGTGTCGGCTGTGCCTTAGTGCCCGATTTTGAGGTATTGCGTGAACGACAGGATGTGGCTTTGCGACCGCTCACCGACTTAAAGCTAGAACGTACCATTGGCATGGCCTATCCGCGCAGCCAAAGCGAAGCGAGTCCGCTACGCTGGTTGCAGCAAGTGTGCAAACAAACCGCCGGGCAAGCGCCAAGCTAACTGTCTGGCACTAAGGTCATACAGTCCACAGGGCAGACCGGAATGCAGGCAGGCTCATCGTAGTAGCCCTCGCACTCGGTACATTTGGCGGCGTTCACCACATAATGCGCCGCACCCATTTCGATGGCCTCGTTGGGGCACTCGGGAACACATAGATCACAGTTAATGCAATCGCTATCAATGACTACCGGCATGGGACACCTCCTTTATGGCGATAGTTTGAGTGGCAATCGGTTGCTTGACTTGTTTCAGCAACATCGCATAGCCACAATCACCGCTGCTTAGGCTAGACGGCAAAGTAATTTGTACTTGATGACCCGAGCCTGGCGCGCGTTGAATCGGCGCTCCGTCTTGGTTTGTTATGGTTTGGATGACGAAACGCACGTTGCCTGAGGGCTTCATGAGTATTAATTCATCGCCCACTGCGAAGGCATTTTTGACGTCAATTTGCGCATAGCCATCGGCTTCCGCTGTCACCGCACCAACCAACAGTTGCTCGCCATTGCTGTGACTGGTTAGATAATTCTGTGTTTCACTGGGTACGTGGCGCCGCAAAAAGCCCTCAGTAAAACCACGATTGGCCATGCCTTCCAAGTCAGCCAGTAACTGCGGATTGAAGGGACGCCCCGCCATCGCATCATCAATCGCTTGGCGATACACCTGTGCGGTACGTGCAACGTAGTAGTCGGACTTGGTACGACCTTCAATTTTCAGCGAGTGAATACCCATTTTGGCGAGCGCTTCGACATGCTGGACGCCGCGTAGGTCCTTCGAATTCATAATGTAAGTGCCGTGAATATCTTCATCCATCAGCATCAACTCGCCAGGGCGCTGCGGTTCTTCCAATAGGACTGGCGAATCGATAGGTTGAAATTGGCCGACCTCATCCTCTTGCGCGGCATGTACCTTGTAGGGCCAGCGGCAAGCATTGGTGCAGGCTCCCTGATTGGGATCGCGCTTATTGATATAGCCGGACAGCAAACAGCGACCCGAATAAGCCATGCAGAGCGCGCCATGCACAAAGACTTCGAGCTCCATATCGGGACACTTTTCACGGATTTCGGCAATTTCTTGCACCCCCAGCTCACGCGACAAAATGACGCGAGTGATGCCCTGTTGCTGCCAAAACTTAACTGCCGCCCAGTTAATGGTATTGGCTTGCACCGAAAGGTGCAGCGCCTGTTGGGGGAAGTGCTCGCGCAGCAACATCACGATACCCGGGTCCGATACGATCAGCGCATCAGGTTGCATGGCGATGACTGGCGCCATGTCCTCGACAAAACGCGTCAGTTTAGCGTTGTGCGGCGCAATGTTCGCGACCACGTAGAACTTTTTGCCCAGCGCATGGGCTTCATTGATGCCGAGCTTTAAATTGGCAAGATCAAAACTATTGTTGCGGACCCGCAAACTATAGCGCGGCTGCCCCGCGTAGACGGCATCGGCACCGTAGGCGAAAGCCATGCGCATGGCATCGAGGCTTCCGGCAGGCGATAACAATTCAGGGGCAACATTAGGTAATGACATTTACGTTACTCTTCACTTCAAAACGGCAGAGACAATCTCCCGCGAAGTTTAGCGCCAGCGCAGAAAAAAAAGCTGATCCAGATCAAAACTATCCCTTATGGGGTAGTTGCCGACCCTCTTCATGGCAATAACAATTGCACATGAGCACGACTAGTATTAGCAGCACATACACGCCGAGCCGCTGGCGCTAAGGTTGAGCTTTTCGATAAGCAACACTATGCGCGGTGTGCCGTGGTCAATTTGACCACCGGGTGGTTGTGGAAACGCAGCTACCTCCCGACTTTGGAAAGGTGTAGCTCATGCTAGTTGACAGATTTGCGCGACGTTTCACTTATTTGCGTCTCTCACTCACTGAAAGTTGTAACTTTCGGTGCGATTATTGTTTGCCCGATGGACCTGATTGCACATCGCGTAAAGAAGAACTGACCCTGCCTGAAATTCGTCGTTTGGTCACAGCATTTGCTCAACTAGGTACCCGCAAAGTGCGCTTAACCGGTGGCGAACCCTGCTTGCGCAAAGACTTGCTCGAAGTGATTCAAACGGTGAAGGCGATTCCGGGCATCGAAGAGGTCGCGATCACTACCAATGGTTATCGTTTGCAGCGCGATGTGGAAGATTGGCGCGCTGCCGGCGTGGATGCCATTAACGTCAGTGTCGATAGCTTAGACCCAAGTACTTTTCACCTTATTACCGGGCAAAACCGCTTGCCAAGTATTCTCGACGGGATTGACCAAGCCATCGCGGCTGGTATTCCTAAGGTTAAAGTGAACAGCGTGCTGCTCAAGGGCTACAACGGTAGCGCCTTGCCCGAATTCCTTGAATTTATTCGCCAGCGTAAGGTGAGCCTGCGTTTTATCGAACTTATGCGCACCAATGACAACGTTGGCTATTATCAGCGGCATCACATCAGCGGCGACACCATCAAGCAACAGCTCCTCGGTGAGGGTTGGCAGCAATGCCAAAAAGGCCCTACCGCAGGCCCTGCGCAAGAGTTTGCACATGCGGATTATCAGGGCAAGCTCGGTTTGATCATGCCTTACAGCAGCGATTTCTGTGACGATTGTAATCGCCTACGGGTATCGAGCCGCGGGCAGCTGTTTCTCTGTTTATTTACCGAGCAACATCAGAATTTACGCGACTATTTGCAAAGCGATGATACGCAGCCATTACAAGCAGCCTTGCAACAGATGGTGCTGGCGAAAAAGGCCACGCATTTTCTGCATGAACAACAAAGTGGTTCAACCCGTCATCTGGCGATGATTGGAGGCTAACATGCAGGGCGTCACCGGTATCGTCGTCGCAGGAGGAGCCTCCTCGCGGATGGGGCAGGATAAAGCCTTGTTGCAGGTTGGTGGGTGCACCCAGCTAGACCGCACCGTGCAACTACTGAAATCCGCCGGTTGCCAACAGGTAGTCGTCAGCCGTAATGCCGACGGTTTTGTCAGTGATACGATCAGCGGGTGCGGCCCACTCGGTGGTGTCTTGAGTGTGCTACCACACTGCTTACACGAACTGTTGCTGATTGTTCCGGTAGATATGCCCTTGTTGGCTTGTGACACCCTGCTGACGCTCATCGCGCACCATCGCGCTAGCTATTTTAGTTGCACTCCGTTGCCATGCCTACTGCCCAATAATGAACAATTGCAACAGTATTTGGTCGAGCAACTGCAGCACGATGACGGCGACCGCTCAGTGCGAGGGCTGCTGACCCATATGCAAGCTCAGCCGCTAGAGTGGCCGTTGACCTACCAATTACAAAACACCAATACGCCGCAGCAATGGCGTCATGCCCTGCAGTTTTTGGGAGAAGTCTCATGAGTGATTTATCCTTACGTGCTTTACACATTGCCCTAGCGACCGTTTCTGACCGGCACACCCCAACAAGTGACGATACCGGTGACTGGCTCGCGGACGCCATCGTTGATGCGCGTCACCATATGTACCAACGGCAGATTATTGGTACCGATAAGTACGTCTTGCGTGCGGTCGTCTCGCGTTGGCTAGCTGAACCAAAATTAAATGTCGTGTTATTGAACGGCAGCACCGGCTTTGCTGAGCACAACTGTGTGCCCGAGGCGATCATGCCGCTGCTGGATCAAACGATTGACGGTTTTGGTGAGCTGTTCCGCCAGTTGAGTTGGAACGATATTGGTAGCTCGGCACTGCAATCACGAGCCTTTGCGGGCTTGGCCAACAATAAACTCGTACTGGCGATTCCGGGCTCAAAATCTGCCGCCGAGCTTGCTTGGCGCGAATTGATTCAGCCACAACTGGATAGCCGCCAAGGGCCCTGCAATTTTGTCGGGCGTTTACTTGGTAAACCAAGTTAGGAGCAAAGCGCATGAGTGATCAACATTTTACCCATCTTGATGCCAGCGGTGCCGTACATATGGTCGATGTGGGTGGCAAAGAGGCAACCCAGCGCCAAGCCATCGCCGTTGCGACGGTGCAAACCACGCCTGCGGTAGTCACACAAATCGCCCAGCAGTCTTTGCGAAAAGGTGATGTGCTTGCGGTGGCTCGTGTCGCCGGCATCATGGCCGCAAAGCGCACCAGTGATTTAATACCCTTGTGTCATCCGTTAGCACTCACCAAGGTTACGGTTGAATTCGAGCTTGTTGAAACTAAAGGTCAGGTGCTGATTCAAGCGACTTGTGCGGTAGCGGGCGTAACTGGCGTTGAAATGGAAGCCCTCACTGCGGTCAGTGTTGCAGCATTGACGGTGCATGATATGTGTAAAGCAGTCGATCCGCACCTGACGATTAATGGCATTCAATTACAAGAGAAAACCGGTGGCAAAAGTGGTCACTGGCGACGGGAGCATGCAACCCATGGTTAAAGTAAAATTTTTTGCGGCGCTTCGTGAACGCCTTAATTGTGCTGAGTTGACTTTAGATTGTGGTCCGAACGAGACGCTGGCAACGCTGCGTGCACGCTTAGTGGATTTGCATCCAAGTTGGCAAACTGAGCTGCACGATAGAGACGTTTTGTGTGCCAAGAACTTCAGCTTTTGCGGTTGGCAAGACCGCGTGAGTGCTGGTGATGAACTGGCTTTTTTCCCGCCGGTGACTGGAGGTTAATGTGAGCTTGACGATTCGCGTGCAAACCGCAGACTTTTCTCTCGCAGACGAATATCGAGTGCTGGCGCAAGACAGCCGTTGCGGTGCGGTGGTGACCTTTACCGGACTTGTGCGTGAATTACCAGACGCGGCCTTGACCGCGATGGAACTTGAACACTACCCCGGTATGACCGAACACGTACTCGAGCAATTAGCACAACAGGCGCAACAGCAATGGCAGACGGGCGCTATTACTATCATTCACCGTGTTGGCAAGCTAGCGTTAAACGAGCAAATCGTTTTTGTCGGTGTTGCTGCGCCGCATCGCAAGGCAGCATTTGCAGGAGCCATGTATGTCATGGATTTTTTGAAAACCCAAGCACCGTTTTGGAAGCAGGAACTCACCGGCAGTGGAAGCTATTGGGTCGCCGCCAAGGCCAGTGATCAAGAGGCGCAGCAGCAATGGCAGCGCGAAGCTTAGTTTATTTTTTACTGTTTATCAGCAGCTTTGCGGCTCACGCACGTGAAGATATCCACGTTGCTGTCGCGTCCTCGCTACGAGGGCCCTTTACCGAGTTGGTGAGCAGCTTTGCAGCGCAACATCCTCAGTATCGTGTGCAGGTGACCTATGCCGCGACAGGGAAACTTGTCGCGCAAGTGCAAAACGGTGCGCCATATCATCTGCTTATTGCTGCAGATCCGCACTATTTGGCAACGTTATATCAGCGCGATTTACTTGCTAAGACGCCTGAAATATTTGCCTATGGCGCCATTGCGCTGTGGCATCCTAATCGAACCGGCACGCCGGAACAACTGCTGCAGGAAGCACGGCATATCGGTATTGCACAGCCGCGGCATGCACCATATGGGCAAGCGGCAGTGCGCTATCTTGAGCAGCAAGAGTTGTTAGAAGACACTCAGCCACGTTTTATTTATGCGGAAAATGCCGCTCAAGTAGTACATCGGGTGTATGCCGGTGCTGTGCCTATGGGCTTTGTGGCGTTGAGTCAGCTCCATGAGTTAGGTGTCAACGCAGCCGACTATAGTCTATTACCATCCGCACCATTATTGGCCCATACCACAGCGTTAACGCGCAAAGGCGCAACATACGCAGGTGCGCAAGCGCTGCAAGCTATGCTCTGGCAGAGTGAGGGTCAGCAGTTGCTGGCGCGCTTTGGCTATCAGGTGACCCCGATGGATGGGGAGTCCAGTTATGTTGCAAGCGAGTGATTGGCAGGCGATTAGCCTGACCTTGCAGCTAGCGTTAGTGACGACTGTGGTGTTGCTCGTGTTGGCGACGCCCTTGGCTTGGTGGTTAGCCTTTACCGAAAAACGCTGGCGCAGTTGGGTGCAGGCTTTGGTGGCCATGCCGCTGGTGTTGCCGCCGACGGTACTGGGCTTTTATCTGTTAATCGCATTAGGGCCGCACGGCTTTATTGGGCAAACGCTGGAAGCTTTGGGCGGACGTCATTTGGCCTTTACGTTCACCGGTATTGTTATCGGCAGCGTGATTTATTCGTTACCTTTCGCGGTGCAGCCTTTGACCGAGGCGTTTCGGCAAATGGGCCGACGGCCGCTGCAAATTGCAGCAAGCCTCGGCGCGTCAAAACTCGATGCCCTGCGTACCATCGCATTACCAATGTGCCGTGGTGGCTTTGTGGTAGCGGCAACCTTAGTGTTTGCGCACACGCTTGGTGAATTTGGCGTCATTTTAATGATAGGTGGCAGTATTCCCGGTGAGACCCAAGTTTTATCGGTGCTAATTTATGACCATACCGAAGCACTCAACTATACCGCGGCGCACACGTTGTCATTAGGGATGATCGCGGTCTCACTGGTGGTTTTAGCAATTGTTTATGGGCGTAGGCGCAGCTGATGAGCTTACATATTGATTGCACAATTACGCTCCAGCACTTTGTCTTACAAGCAAAGCTTACTTTACCGAGCCACGGCATCAGCGCCATCGTTGGGGAATCCGGGAGTGGTAAAACAACCTTGCTTGAAGCTATTGCAGGGTTGCGTCATGACGGCGCAACGACGGTGGTGTTTCAAGGTCGGCCCCTGCAGCTGAAGCAGATTGGTTTAGTGCTGCAACAGCCGCAGCTGTTCCCACATCTTTCGGTCGAGCAAAACCTTCGCTATGGCTGGCAACGGGCCACAGCACATCGCATCGGTTGGGACGAAGTGATTGCCGCATGCGGTTTGCAAGATTTGTTGCAGCAGCGCCCAGCACAATTGTCAGGTGGTCAGCAACAGCGTGTTGCTTTTGCACGGGCGATTTTAGGACAACCGCAGCTGTTGTTATTAGATGAACCATTTTCGGCACTTGATGAAGCGACGCGTCACCATTTTGTGCGCTATTTGCGTACACTTACCGAACGCTATGCACTGCCGATAGTTTGGGTCAGTCATCAACTCACGGACGTGGTTGAAATTAGCGATTACTTAGTTGTGCTGCACGCTGGCCAGGTGCGGCAGTCAGGTCTATTGCAAGAGCAACTAAAGCAAGAGCCATTGCGTTCGCAGGTGGCAGTAAGTGTGTTGTCGACCACTGTGGTCGAGATCGACAACACGCTAGCTTGCCGTTTACAGCTTGGTGATCAACACATGCAGTTGCCGCAGCCTCATGGCGCGGCGCTTAAGATTGGGCAACCCTATCGCATCCGTATTTATGCTCGCGATGTTAGCTTGACCTTAGCTCCGGTGGCCAATAGTAGTGTGCAGAATCAATTGCGCTGTGAAATTGTGGGGTGTCACTCGGCGCAGCACCAAGCGGAATTGTTAGTTGAGCTGGCTGTCGGGGAACAGACCTTTTTTGCACTGATTACCCGCAATGCCTGGCAGCACTTACAATTGCAACCAGGCACACAGGTCATTGCCCATTTAAAAGCTGCAGCGCTTCACGAAACCTTGCGCGAAACGCTTTGAGCTCGATCGTTAAACTAGGTCAGCAAGGCGTCAAAGGGTTGAATGGTCACGGTTTCTCCTGCCCCAACGGTGTCGCGATCTTGCTCTAATACGATAAAGCAGTTCGCTCGGGCAACGCTGGTTAATACTGCCGAGCTTTGGCTGCCGATTGGACGCACCAGCAATTTGCCATCTTTTTGCTCGAAGAAGCCGCGTTGAAAGTCGGTGCGACCGGGGCGTTTCTTGATGGTACAAGCTGCCTCTGCACTGTAGTTAGTTGAAGCTGGTGCTTGCTCGCCAGCAAGCTGGCGCAGCATCGGCTGGACGATTTGGTCCATGGTCACAACCGCCGCGACGGGGTTACCCGGTAAACCGCAGAACCAACTCGAGCCAAGTTGACCAAATGCGAAGGGCTTGCCAGGTTTCATTGCGATTTTCCAAAATTCTATATGACCTAATTTGGCCATCACATCTTTGGTGAAGTCGGCATCACCTACCGATACACCAGCGCTGGAAATAACCACATCTGCGCTGCGCATGGCTTGTTGAAAAACCGCTTCGAGTGCTGCTGGGTCATCGGCGATATGACCAAGGTCGATCACTTCAACCGCGAGTCGTTGCAGCATGGCGCTTAAGACAAAGCGATTACTGTCGTACAAATGACTTGAACTTGGCAGTGCTTCACCGGGCTGCACGAGCTCATCACCATTAGAAAACAGCGCGACTTTTACTTTGCGAATCACCTCGACTTTGGCAATACCAATCGATGCGAGTAGTCCCACATGGGTGGCGGTAAGGCGCTGCCCTGCTGTGAGTAACATTGCATCCTGGTGAATGTCACTGCCACGTAAGCGTACGTTATCACCCGTTTGCATATTTGCTTGACAAACAATAGATGCGTCGGTGCGTTCCACTTGTTCTTGCATGATGACGGCATCGGCGCCAACTGGCATCTGCGCACCAGTCATAATACGGACACAACTCGCCAGCGGCAATTCACCGTCAAACGGGTGTCCTGCATAAGCGCTACCGACCACCTGCAACGGCTCGCCGGTGTTCGCTTCGGCGGCACGCACGGCGTAACCGTCCATTGCCGAGTTATCAAAGCCGGGCACATTGATAGGGGCATATACCGGCGCTGCCAATACACGATCAAGCGCTACGGCTAAGTCCACGCTCTCGGTTGCCGTGAGCGGCGTAATCTGACTCTGCATCGCAGCCAAAGCTGCGCTCACTGGTAACCATTTGTCACTCACTTCTTATCACCTTCTTGATTGACCATCCATACGGCTGCTTCAACCCGCGAACGCAAGCCTAGCTTCTTCAATAAGTGCTTCACGTGGACTTTAACGGTACCGTCAGAGATATCGAGTTCACGGGCGATGACTTTATTGCTCATGCCTTTGGCGATAAGTTTGAGGATTTCATGCTCGCGATTGGTCAGACTTTCAAGTTTGCCGCTGCCTTGCGGAGCTGGACGCCGCAAAGCGGTGGCTAGCACTTCGGTGATGACTTCGCTGAGCACCATTTTACCTTCAATGGCCCGCTTGATTTGCTCAATCAATTGCTCTGGCTCCATGTCTTTCAACAAGTAACCATCAGCACCGTTGGTTATAGCCGCAACAACATCTTCATCGGCATCTGATACAGTTAGCATCACGATACGCGAGGTAACCCCTTCGTCGCGTAAGCGCTTGAGGGTTTCTAATCCGTCCATGCCTTGCATATTCAAATCCAGAATGATGAGGTCTGGGTCGAGTTCAACAGCAGTTGGAATAGCGTCTTTGCCATTGCTAAATTCAGCAACGACCTCAAGATCGTCCTCAAACGAAATCAACTGCTTGAGGCCTTTGCGTAACAATGGGTGATCGTCGACCAGCATAATGCTTGAGCGCACGTCAGTCATAGGTATTCTCCTTCATCTCATGCACGGTATTGTTACATAGTTCTTGCGCTAGCGCATGACTTGGGCATTTCGTTAGTGACTCATCAGTGCCGGATAATATAAAAAATAACAATACAAAACAGACTGTTATAAATCCGTCTACCTCAAAGTGAGTATAGCGCCTATCTCAGAATAACCCATTATTATCTCCTTCGATTGCTTGTGAGCTGCAGCTGGCACCGCCATGCTAAGAGCGTCATCAACAACTTGAGTCGTCACCAAGCAAGCGCAGATCAAAGTGCAAAATGAAACTGTGAATAAACAATCAGGCTTACATGTGATGAGCAGCACGGCAGTATGGATGAGCTGGAGTGCGCTTGTGGTATTGCTGTACGCGCTCGATCTTGGTTTTTCCTTTGCCCAACTGTTTGGTCTGCTGGCACTTTCGGGGTTTGCCGCTGCGGCTTTTCAATTAGTGTTCTTTTTTCTTGGCGATCGCGCACTTCAACCTAGTTTTATTCGCTTAACCAGTGGCTTATTGATACTGCCATGCGTGTTGATGATAGGGCTCTTTAGCCAACCAAATTTAGACTACACACTGCTGCAATTGCTGGCGATTGCATGCGGATTGGGCGGCGCACAGCTGTTTCTGCGAAGTATGCATGGCCTTGATGATACCCAAACCTCGGGTTGGGATCTTGCGGTGACCGCCAGTGTCGGCGGTTTAGGCATCTTAGTGGCACAAATTCTCACGCCTTTGCTAGCCATTGTGCCGAACTTTTTGGGTGCGAGCGTGGCCACGTTTACCACCGATATCAGTACCGGAACAGTATTAGGAGGCTTGCGTCCTGGAGCTGTCCTTACCCTAGCAAATATCGGTATTTTCTTTGCTGGCTTGGTCCTAGTTGCCATTATCAGGCGCCCTCTGAGCCAGTGCGAAAGCACTCCGCTGAGCACTCCTACAACGATCCGCCGCGCATTACTCCGCAACCCGCACACGTGGTTGATGACCGTACTTTACATTATGTCGTTTGGTACTTTTGTCGGCTTGGCGTTGAGCTTTCCGTTGGTACTCAAGTTTATTTTTGGGGTCAGTCGTCATTGGCAAGAAGGGCAATTATTAGCGGTGCTAAGCAACGACTACGCACCGCAGGCGCTAACCTATGCTTGGCTTGGGCCGTTAATCGGTGTGGTAGTTAGGCCTTTGGGAGGCTGGCTCGCCGACCAGTATGGTGGAGCAAAAGTTACGCTAGCGTGTGCAGGTGCGCTTACCTTAGTGAGTTTAGCTGCGGCGTGGGTCACGCGAAGTGCTTATTTAAGTTCGGCGCCAGAAGCCTATTTTCTTTTGTTTTTGCTGATTTTCTTTGCACTGTTTGCCGCGGCATCGATTGCCAGTAGCGCCATTTGCCGGTCGGCCAGTGTGCTTTTTCCAGCCCATCAATTACCCAGTGCGTTACGTTGGCTCTCGGCGTGCGCCATCGCCGGCGCGGGCTATATGCCGTTGATGTGGGGCGTGCACAGCGTGACCGGCACACCCGACCTCGCGTTTATTGCTTTTGCTGGCTTTTATGGCCTTTGTGGACTGCTGGTAGTAAGCGTTTACCTGCGCCGTCATAGCGTCTATTTCAACCCTTAAACGGTCTCGGTATCGCGTTCTTTGAGGTAGTCGGGGCGGAAGTTAAAATACACACCCGTGCCACCCTCATCACGGCGGCGAATAATAATATCGCCAGCGAGGTGCTTACTACGTTCTTGCATGATGGCCAAGCCGTAATGATTGAGTTTCTCGGCTTGTTCCGGAATACCTACGCCATCATCTTCGATGCTCAGACTAATGCCATGATCGATGGATTCTTGCAGGCGTATTACGACTTCACTGCCCTTGCTGTGATGAATCGCGTTCTGGCAGGCTTCACGAATGATTTGCAGCAAATGAATTTCTTCGTGCGGCGCGAGCGGGCTATTCGCCAGTTGGTAATCGAGACGGAATTGTAATTCCGATTGGTCTTCGAATTGTTTTATCGTTGTTTGCAGCGCATTAATCAGCCCTGAACCGTCAACTTTTAGACGGAACGTCGTTAAGAGTTCACGCAGTTGCCGATAGGCGGCACTCAAGCCTTCACGTAGTTCCTGTGAAACATCCTCGATGATGGCTTCATCACCTTTGGCAATAGCTTTGTCTAAGCGCGTGACCTGAATTTTCAGATAGGATAACGCTTGTGCAAGCGAGTCGTGAAGTTCACGCGCAATGACGGTACGCTCTTGGATCAGCGCTAAACGCCGCACTTGCTCTTCTTCTTGCTTAAGGCTTAAGGCAATCGCTAACTGGTCGCTCACCGATTGCATCAGTTGCTGCTGCCAGTCATCGAGCTGCTCGCCGCGCTCACAACGCGCCACCAAGACGCCGTAATAGTGATGATCACGCTCAAGCGGAAAACGGTAGACGCGCTTCTCATCCATCACACTGACGCCACTACCTGCGCTCACACAAGCTGCGCAGTCGACGCCGGCACAGGGGTCATCTTCTTGCGCTTGCGGCTGCACCTGCAAATAGGGCTTGTCGCCCGTAGACGTAATCAAGCACAGCTCAAGATCAGTGATTTGCGAGGCACGCTTGAGGCCCTCGACAATATCGGCAAAGTCATGGTAGCCCGGTGAACGCTCGATGATGCTGCGCGCCATATCGTAAAGAAATTGCAGCTTGGCATTACTGCGCTGTATGGCTTGGGTTTGCTCATCCACGCGTTTCTCGAGGTTGCCATACATGTAACTGATGGCGTCATTCATTTTATTCAGTGTTGTACCGAGTACACCAAGTTCATCTTCAGTTAAATGCTTCACGCGGGCAGTGAAGTCACCCTGACCGATGCGGCGTGCGGTTTGTGTGAGTTGCTGCAACGGCTCCCGCACTCGACTGCGTAGCCAGAAGGCAATAAAGCCGGCCAAAGTAATGGTGCTAAATAACGATAAGATTTGAATCAGCCGAATCGCACGAATGCGTGATTCCGCTTCGGCTTGAATAGCATTTACCATCAAGTGCAAGCGCGCAATGTGCGGGGCGAGTTCCCGTTCGAGATCGGTGTTGGATAGGGAGCGACCAATGAGATTGGTTTGCAGCTGTTCCCAGTCTTCGCGCGTCGATTTAAAGCGTTCAGCTAGCTCACCTTCACCGAAGTTAAAGCGATTAAAAACGGGGTGACGCCAAGTGTCGAGCAGCTCATCAGCGAAGCGCGCGGTTTCTGCAGCGTCAGGCTGTTGTAAATGATGCCAAGCATAGCGATAGGTTTGCATACGCAGCGAACCCGCAAGGTTGATCGCGAGCGCATCCTGGTCGGCGCGCTCCGATAACCAATACGAGGCGAGTAACGTGCCAACCGTAAGGGCAACGATGAGGCTGAGGGCGATGCCCATACGCGTGACAATAGAAATTTTCGACATCTGTCTCATAAGCTGCTTTAACACTTAATTGCATAGTTTACCGTGTCCTGTTTGAACACGCACGAATAACCATAGCAGGGGTGTGTTTAAGGGGCTACCTCTTCTGAACTCTAGTCAATTCTGGAGTTTAGCGCAAAAACATAAAACATATACAAAACATAAACATACATTGATTTGATGGTACTCACTTGGGGGTATTTTTACTTATCCATCACCTGTTTGCGACGCCTGCGGCCTATGGCGTTTATGTGACCTGTTAGCCACACTAACGCAGTAACGACATCTAGCAGGAGTTAAAGGATGAGTCATTTACTCGACAAACTGCGGTTTTTCAAAATCCGCAAAGAACCTTTTGCCGACGGGCATGGGGTAACAACCGACCAAGATCGTTCTTGGGAAAGCGGCTATCGCCAACGCTGGCAACATGACAAAGTCGTGCGCTCCACCCATGGTGTGAACTGTACTGGCTCGTGTAGCTGGAAAATTTATGTCAAAGATGGCTTGGTGACCTGGGAAACTCAGCAAACGGACTACCCACGCACCCGTCCTGACCTGCCTAACCACGAACCGCGCGGCTGCCCACGTGGCGCGAGCTATTCTTGGTATATTTACAGTGCGAACCGCCTGAAGTACCCAAAAATGCGGCAGAAGCTAATGGAGCTTTGGCGCGAAGCAAAGGAACAGTACAAAGATCCAGTGCAAGCTTGGGAATCGATTGTTACCGATCCAATCAAAGCAAAAAGCTATAAAGAGCGTCGCGGCTTGGGCGGCTTCGTGCGTGCCAGTTGGGAAGAAGTAAACGAGCTGATCGCCGCCAGTAACGTTTACACTGCAAAAACTTACGGGCCAGACCGTATCAGTGGCTTCTCACCGATTCCAGCAATGTCGATGGTGTCGTATGCAGCAGGCGCACGTTATTTGTCGCTGATCGGCGGCAATTGCTTAAGTTTCTACGACTGGTACTGCGACTTGCCACCGGCATCACCGCAAGTTTGGGGTGAGCAAACCGACGTCCCAGAGTCAGCTGATTGGTACAATTCCAACTACATTATCGTGTGGGGCTCGAACGTACCGCAAACCCGTACGCCGGACGCGCACTTCCTCACCGAAGTTCGCTACAAAGGTACCAAAACTTGTGTCATTACTTCGGACTACTCAGAAGCTTCGAAGTTTGGTGACACGTGGTTGGCGCCGCGCCAAGGTACTGACTCAGCCTTGGCGATGGCGTTCGGCCACGTCATTTTGAAAGAGTACTACGTCAACCAACAAAGCAGCTATTTCCAAGACTACGTGAAGCGTTACACCGACATGCCGATGTTGGTGATGCTTGAGCCTGGCGAAAAAGTATTGAAGCAAGGCCGTTTCTTACGCGCTGCTGACTTGGTCGATAATCTCGGTGAAGAAAATAACCCAGACTGGAAAACCATTGCGGTTAATGCCGGCGATCAGCGTTTAACCAGTCCAAATGGTGCTATCGGCTACCGTTGGGGTGAAAAAGGTAAGTGGAACCTCGAGCAAAAAGACAAAGCTGGCGACGTCGACCTCATGTTGAGCCTTAAAGACGCCCACGACGAAGTGGTTGAAGTAGGTTTCCCTTATTTTGGCTCCGCGCCACATGAATACGAGTACTTCCAGCACACCCATCACGATGAAGTGCAAGTACGCCGCATCCCAGCTAAGCGAGTTGAACTTGCCAATGGCGAAACCGCATTGGTTGCCACTGTTTACGATTTAATGTTGGCACAGTACGGTGTTGACGACGGCAGTAACGATCCAAATCGTGCGCAAGGCTACGACGACGATGTGCCGTACACTCCAGCTTGGCAAGAACACATTACGGGCGTTAAACCTGCCGACGTGATTCGCGTCGCGACTGAGTTTGCGCGTAATGCTGACAAAACCAAAGGCCGTTCAATGGTCATCGTGGGTGCTGCATTGAACCACTGGTACCACATGGACATGAGCTACCGTGGTTTGATCAACATGCTGATGATGTGTGGCTGTATCGGTCAATCAGGCGGCGGTTGGGCACACTACGTTGGCCAAGAAAAATTACGTCCACAAACTGGTTGGCAGCCGTTGGCGTTTGGTCTTGACTGGCAGCGCCCACCGCGTCACATGAACGGTACTTCGTTCTTCTATAACCACTCAAGCCAGTGGCGTTACGAGAAGCTCGACATGAGCGAAGTGGTATCGCCGCTCGCTGATAAAAACAAATGGCAAAGCTCGATTATCGACTACAACACCCGCGCTGAGCGCATGGGCTGGTTGCCGTCGGCACCACAGTTGGGTACCAACCCACTCACCATCGCCGCCGCTGCTGAAAAAGCCGGTGTTGATGTCAAAGATTATCTGGTATCACAGCTCAAAGAAGGCAAATTGAAGTTTGCCTGTGAGCAACCGGATGATCCGAAGAACTTCCCACGCAATATGTTTATCTGGCGTTCAAACTTGTTGGGTTCTTCAGGTAAAGGTCATGAATACATGCTTAAGCACTTCTTAGGCACTAAACATGGTTTGCTTGGCAAAGACCTTGGCGATTTTGGTGGCAAGAAACCAGAAGACGTCGAGTGGGTAGACGATGGTGCTGAAGGCAAAGTAGACCTTTGGGTGACCCTCGACTTTCGTATGTCGACCACCTGCTTGTACTCAGACATCGTGCTGCCAACCGCAACTTGGTACGAAAAAGACGATATGAATACTTCGGATATGCATCCGTTTATTCACCCCTTAACCGCCGCCGTTGACCCCGTGTGGGAAGCGCGCAGTGACTGGGAGATTTTTAAGGGCATCGCCAAAGAGTTTTCTCGCGTCTGCCAAGGTCATTTGGGTGTTGAGCAAGACGTGGTCACCACGCCAATTATGCACGACTCTCCTGGTGAACTAGCCCAGCCATATGGCGTGAAAGCGTGGTGGAAAGGCGAATGTGAAGCGATTCCGGGCGTCACCATGCCGAACATCACCGTGGTCGAGCGTGATTACCCGAATACCTATCACCGCTTTACCTCGTTGGGTCCATTGATGGACAAGCTGGGTAATGGCGGTAAGGGTATCAATTGGAACACCCAAGAAGAAGTTGATTTCTTAGGTAAGTTGAACCGCGTGCATCACGAAGAAGGCGCACACAAAGGTCGCCCAGTGATTGACTCGGCTATTGATGCTTGCGAGGTGATTTTGTCACTGGCACCAGAAACCAATGGTCATGTGGCAGTCAAAGCATGGCAAGCACTTGGCGAGTTTACCGGCCGTGACCACACGCATTTGGCGAAACCGAAAGAAGAAGAAAAAATCCGCTTCCGTGACATCGTCGCGCAGCCCCGCAAGATCATTTCATCACCGACCTGGTCTGGTTTGGAAGATGAACATGTGTCGTACAACGCGGGCTATACCAACGTCCATGAGTTGATCCCATGGCGCACCGTCACCGGTCGTCAGCAGTTCTACCAAGATCACGAGTGGATGCGCGATTTCGGTGAAACGCTGTGTGCTTACAAGCCACCGATTAACCTGAAAACCGTAGAGCCGGTGTTGAACAAGAAAGGTAACGGCAACAAAGAGATCGTGCTGAACTGGATCACTCCGCACCAAAAATGGGGTATTCACAGCACTTACTCAGACAACTTGTTGATGCTGACCTTGTCACGTGGTGGCCCGATTGTCTGGCTCAGTGAGAGCGACGCCAAAGCTGCAGGCATAGAAGATAACGACTGGATCGAAATCTTCAACGTCAACGGCGCGATCAGCGCTCGGGCAGTGGTATCACAACGGGTGCCAGAAGGTATGAGCATGATGTACCACGCGCAAGAGCGGATCATCAACGTGCCAGGTTCAGAGTTAACTGGAACCCGTGGCGGTATTCACAACTCAGTGACCCGTGCGGTCATGAAGCCGACCCATATGATTGGCGGCTACGCACAACAAGCCTATGGCTTTAACTACTACGGCACCGTTGGCTGTAACCGCGATGAATTCGTGGTAGTCCGCAAGATGGACAAAGTCGACTGGTTGGACACTGAATAAGGTTGGAGTGAGGACGTTACCATGAAAGTAAGAGCTCAAATTGGCATGGTGCTAAATTTGGACAAGTGTATCGGTTGTCATACCTGCTCCATCACTTGTAAGAATGTTTGGACATCACGCGAAGGCGTTGAATACGCTTGGTTTAACAACGTTGAAACTAAGCCAGGCGTGGGTTTCCCGAAAGAATGGGAAAACCAAGACAAATGGAATGGCGGCTGGGTCCGCAATAAAAAAGGCAACTTGGAACTGAAAATCGGTGCCAAGCGGCGTGTGTTGGCGAATATTTTCGCCAACCCAGACCTGCCTGAAATCGATGACTACTACGAACCTTTTGATTTTGACTATCAACACCTGCACACCGTAGGCGATACCAAACATCAACCGGTGGCGCGTCCACGCTCGCTGGTCTCGGGTCAGCGCATGGAAAAAATCGAATGGGGTCCGAACTGGGAAGAGATTCTCGGTACTGAATTTTCCAAGCGCAAAAAAGATAAGAACTTCGATGAAGTGGTGCAAAAAGACATCTACGGTCAATTTGAAAAGACCTTCATGATGTACTTGCCGCGCTTGTGCGAACACTGTCTGAACCCAGCCTGTGTGGCCGCTTGCCCGTCAGGCGCCATCTACAAGCGTGAAGAAGACGGTATCGTGCTGATCGACCAGGACAAATGTCGTGGCTGGCGCATGTGCGTATCAGGCTGTCCGTACAAGAAGATTTACTACAACTGGAAGACCGGTAAATCAGAAAAATGTACCTTCTGCTATCCGCGCATTGAAGCGGGTCAACCCACTACCTGTTCGGAAACCTGTGTTGGCCGTATCCGTTACTTGGGCGTGTTGCTGTACGATGCAGACCGCATCGAAGAAGCGGCAAACACTCCGAACGAGCAAGACCTGTATCAAGCGCAGTTGGATATCTTCTTGGATCCACATGATCCAGAAGTGCAAGCTGCAGCGCGTAAAGAGGGGATTGCCGATAACTGGATCGAAGCAGCTCAGCGTTCACCGGTGTACATGATGGCAATGCAGTGGAAAGTAGCACTGCCATTACACCCTGAATACCGCACCTTACCAATGGTTTGGTATGTACCACCACTGTCACCGATCCAAAGTGCGGTCGAAGCCGGGCACGTCGGTATGAACGGTGAAATTCCAGACCTGAAATCGCTGCGTATTCCGTTGCGTTACCTGGCTAATATGCTGACTGCTGGTGATGAATTCCCAATCGTCCGCGCCTTGGAACGCATGATTGCTATGCGTGCTTACAAACGCAGCCAGAACGTGGACGGCGTCGAAGATCTCGAGGTCTTGAAGCAAGTGGGCTTGACCCAGCATCAAGTCGAAGAAATGTACCGTTATATGGCATTGGCGAACTACGAAGACCGTTTCGTCATTCCAACCAGCCACCGTGCTTATGCTGAAAATGCCTATGACCTGAAGGGCAGCTGTGGCTTTACCTTCGGTAATGGTTGTAGCGACGGCAACAACGGCGTGAACTTGTTTGGCGCGAAAAAGCAAAGCGTCCGCCAAGTCATTCCAGTGACGGTGAAGGAGTAAGTCATGCAAGTTTTACAAGTGATTTCACTGTTAATCGACTATCCACGCGAAGAGTTGCTCGAAGCTGCTCCGGAGTTACGCACCTTGGTGCGTAACTCCGAGTTGAGCGCCGCGCAGCAACAAGCGGTAGACGACTTTATTACCCAGCGCACCAGCGCTAACTTGATGGATTGGCAGTCTGAGTACGATAGCTTGTTTGAGCGCGGCCGTTCATTGTCGTTGTTGTTGTTTGAACACGTGCATGGAGAATCACGTGATCGTGGGCAAGCCATGGTCGATCTGATGAACCAATACCAGCAAGCCGGGTTAGAAATCGATATCAAAGAATTGCCTGATTACATTCCGCTTTACCTCGAGTTCTTAGCGACCCAAGGCGAAGACAATGCCCGTGAAGGTTTGGCTGAAGTTGCCCATATTCTTGCGGTGCTAGCGGCACGTTTAGAGCAACGTGAAAGCAATTATGCGGTGTTGTTCCAGAGCTTGCTTGAGTTAGCTGCTGTTGACGTTGACCTCAACGACGTACGCCAACAAGTGCAAGGCGAAAAACGTGACGACACACCGAAAGAGTTGGACAAAGTTTGGGAAGAAGAAATGGTGACCTTTACCGGCAACGACGCTACTAGCACTTGCCCGACGGCGCAAAACCGTCCGGCCGAGAGCCAGCGTCGCGATCAGTACATCCCATTGAATCTTGATCAACTCAGCAATGTAAAAAACGCTGCGGACGCCTAAGGAGTTCACCATGAATTATCTCAATACATTTTTCTTCGGTATCTACCCTTACATCGCGTTGGCAGTGATGTTTATCGGGACTTGGATCCGTTACGACCGCGAGCAATTCACCTGGAAAACCAGCTCTAGTCAATTGCTCGAAAAGAAACAACTACGCCGTGGCAGCATCGCCTTCCACATTGGTATTTTGGCGATTTTTGCCGGTCACTTTGTCGGCTTATTGACGCCGAACGCCGTGTGGCACGTGTTGGGCATCAGTGCCGGTACTAAACAGTTGATCGCGATTGTGGCGGGTGGCCTGGCAGGTATTCTTTGCTTTTATGGCATGACCATCCTGATCTTGCGTCGCTTGAACAATCCACGCATTCGCGCTAACAGCAGCACCATGGATATCGTCATTTTGTTATTACTATATGCGCAGCTGATTCTCGGTTTGCTGTCGATTTTTGTGTCCTTGGATCACCTGGACGGTTCAACCATGTTGCTGTTAATGGCGTGGGCGCAAAATACCCTGACCTTTGACACTGCAACTGCCGTTGCGGCGATGACCGATGTACATTGGATCTTCAAGCTCCACATCACTTTGGGTCTGACTATTTTCTTGGTGTTCCCATTTACGCGCTTGGTCCATATGTTTAGCGTCCCCGTGCAATACCTGCGTCGTCAGCATCAAGTCGTGCGGCAAAAAGCGGCACGCTAAGGAGTTGTGATGATTCACGTAAATCAGACAGTTATTGACGAACCCGCGATTCTGGCCGAGATGCAATACCATCCGGCCGATAGCCAGCAGCAAGCCATGGCCAAGGCTGCTGAATCCTTGGTGATCGGTGAGTTATTGCGTCAGCGTGCAAGCGAGCTCGGCTTGCACGTTGCCGACGAAAACAAACAGGCCAGCGATGACGATTTTCTCGCGGCATTAATAGAGCGCGAAGTCGCTATTCCAGAAGCGGACGAGCAAGCCTGTGCGACCTATTACCAGCAGAATCCGGAGCGTTTTACCACGTCACCGTTATTAGAAGTGCGCCACATTCTATTGGCGGCAGCTCCTGATGACGAACTTGACCGCGTTAACGCGAAAATGATGGCAGAGCAAATCATCAAGCAGTTGCACGAAGGCGACGACTTTAGTCGCTTAGCACAACAGCATTCGGCCTGCCCATCGAGTGCGACCGCCGGTAGTTTAGGCCAGATTAGTCGCGGCCAAACCGTCGCTGAATTTGAACGCCAGGTCTTTACCGCTAATACTGGATTGCTCCCCAACCCCGTGGAAACCCGCTACGGCTTCCATGTGGTCGCCGTCGACCGCAAAATCGAAGGCAAACAGCTCCCCTACGACGCGGTAAAAGACAAAATCGCCGCCTACTTGAACGAGAAAGTGGAACGTAAAGCCGTCGCGCAATACATTCACACCCTCATTCAAGCCGCTGAAATCAAAGGCTTTGATTTTGCGGTGTCGGATTCACCGTTGTTGCAGTAGCGCTCGGCGGATGCAGGGTCGTCATTTTCATTTAAAAATACACCGATCAGTTATCCAACTGATCGGTGACCTATATTTACTTTAGCTTGGCTTTTATTTCATCACTAAAGAGCATCAATATTAATGCTCCTTCAAAAAGAGTAAGTAAATATCCAATAGACGTATCTAGGTATATTGAAACACTGACTCCCATTACATAAGGGCTAACAAGAAGGTTATAGGCGATGAGCATGCTGAATAACCACTTAGCTATTGTTCTGTATGTATAAAGTCCAAGCAGGCTCAAGATATACAGCATTGAATATATGTATGGGAATGGATTAGTTGGCTCGAGCATTCCGCCTGTACCTGACATAGATAAAATATAAACCACTTCGTCAGCGTAAATATGGTGCCAAACTTGCGGCATGAGGAAAAACGCTGTGTATAGTGCTGCTGTTATAATTACTGTAGTTTGAAAATGCCTAGTCATGGCTCACCTTACTTTTATAGTTTGAAACGCGCCAAAAATTAACCATAGCTCTCGCCCTGCGGCCGATACCTCGGGAGGTCTGTCGGCTTTAAACTACGTATTTCCCATATCAAATCTATGTAGCGTGTCACCAGCAAGCAAACTGTTAGCTAGTCTATCAATTTCGGTTTGGACGTAGTTCCAGTAGTCGGGGCTATCCAAAGTCCGCGCTTGAATTGTTGCAGGAATGAACCGACGCATTTCTTGATAAAAATCGTCACGAGTTTCATTGCTACTTTGAAGTTTGGTGACCTGAGACATGAGTGCCTCACTAAAGTTGTTAAATGCCTTTCCGCGAGCATCAAGCTTGCGTTTGATCAGCTCAATTGAAGCTTCTACGTTGCGTTGACTAAGCCACAAAATATCCCAAATATCCCGTGGTTTGATCCGTCTTGCACGGTAGGCGAGAGCAATAAATTTATCAGCCATTATTTCGTCTAAAGATTGCACTGGGATTAGCAAACCTTCGGTAGGTACTGCAATGTTGTAGTGATTAATCAACGGTCGCTTTTCAACATCAAATGAGGGGATGGCGTAGACATCGATGTGCATTTTTTGACGTGGTAAATCAGGTCGATTCGCTTCTTTTTCGATACTGATGGTCCATGATGAGGTATCACCCTGACTTTCACGGGAGGGTTTGTTGACCCATACATTGGTTTCGTATTTTGCTTCAATGTAACCCTTAATTTCGTGTTCTAAGCCGTTTAAATCGGCTGGTTTGAAGTTATGGCCGCCGTTGAAATCAAGATCTTCTGAGAGTCGCGAACTGTTATAACACATACGTAGAGCTGTGCCGCCGATAAAGGTCAGCGCCGACATAACACCTTGCTGAACAAGTACGGCCATGATGTCGTGGTGTAAAATTTCTTTCTCAATAACGGGTGTGATCGCAGCTAAGTCGGGATTTGCGGCAACAATTTGCTGAAGATAGTGATTGAGCATTTAACTTTCCACCATAGAGATGTTTCTGTTGCAGGCTTTTAAATCGGCAATGGCTTGAGATGTGGTCGCTCTGAACATGCCGATTTCATTGTCGAAATAGAGATTAGGCATGATTTGGGCGATCGACTTTTTCGTGTGTGTGAATTCAATGATACCGTAGGGCGTTGAAAACTCGCCGCTGCGGCCTTTCGTCATCACCGTAAGTCGCCCCATGATGACCTGTGAGATATCGCCAGTGTGACAGAGTTGGCTTTCTAGACTTATATAGTTGAGCACATTTCCGCGCAGCTTATTTACGATTTTATAAATTGCTGTCGTCGGTTCGGGCGGCGTTAAGGTGCTTTCAAAAATGCCCTTAACTACGCGACGAATCAGCCCTTTTCGTGCGCAGTCGCTGAGGAACTTTGTAAATGCAGGTGACAGCGGCTCGCCCATCATAAAGGCAAGTTCCCGTGATGTATGAACACCGCCGCCAGCTTTTACAGCATCTGAAAACAAGGCGAGTAGTCTTTTTTGTTTCAGCATAGGGTCAACACATTATTACCGTAATAGTAATGAAATGTAGACCAGAGGTGGGGTGAATTCAAGTTAAGGTGCGCAAAATATTACCCATAGAGTAATGTTTTGTTCACCTTTGGAAAGGTGAAGCTTCCCGCGCGGCTAAAAAGTAAGTTATGACTTCAAGAAACCGATGCTAAAGTAGTAGCAACCCACGGAGGCTTATTATGGACCACAACTTTTGGCATCAACGTTGGCAACAACAACAAATTGGCTTTCATCGCGATGCTTTTCATGAGCTATTGACCGAATATTTCCCGCAAGCTTGTCCAACGGGTCGTATTTTGGTGCCGCTGTGTGGCAAGACAAAAGATATGTTGTGGTTGCTCGATCAGGGCTACAAAGTGTTTGGCATAGAGCTGAGCGAGCTGGCGGTGCAGGCGTTTTTCGCGGAAAACCAACTTAAGCCACAAGTCGCCAGTGTTGGTAATTTCAAGCAGTATGCACTCGATGAGCTGGTCATTTGGGTGGGCGATGTCTTTGATCTCACACCCAAAGATCTGGCCGATGTTGATGGTTGGTATGACCGTGCGGCGTTGGTCGCTCTGCCACCGGAAATGCGCACACGCTATGTAGAACTGCTCCGACAAGCCTTACCGAGTGGTAGCCGCGGTTTGTTGGTGACTGTTGAATATCCAGATGGTTATCGTGAGGGCCCACCGTTTTCGGTGCCTGAAGACGAAGTCAAAAGTGCTTACGGGCAACGCTTCAAAGTGCAACGCAGGGCGCGCATCCAAGGTTTCGTGAACAACGAGCCCAGTGTTGACCGTCCCGTCACCGAACAAGCTTACGTCATCTACGATTAAGAAATCAGGTTGTTGCGCTGCAGCACTTTGTGAGTGCGGCGTGCGAGCTTTTCCATAAAAGCGAGATCGGCAAAGGTCGGCTCGGCAGTTTTGTTGTCGAGGTCGACTTGCCATTGGCTGACTTCGGCATCGAGCATTTCCATCATTTTCTTGGAGCAACCGCGGCAAATGCCTTGGCACATGTCGGCGTCTTCGAGGCCGAAGGGAATGGTATTGCGAATGGTGTCCAATAATGCCCGCATGGCATCGCTGGTATTGGGTTTGCGCTGTCGTGTTTGCACTTCAGACATCAGCACCTCCAAGCAAAAAAGGGAGGGCACCCTGGAGAGTAGGTGCGCCTCCCACAACGAGAACCGGTTAGTTCTGTTTGACTGCAACTGCATCAACTTGAGACTGTTTACCCCAAAGCCCACTGACCACCTGCCAGCTAATCGCTAGGGCGCCGATGATGAAGATCACATCACCAACGGTACGGACCCAACGCAGACCTTCGAGCAACGGCTGCTGCATAAAGGCTTCGCTACGGGCATACCAGAGCCCTTCAGAGGCTGCGGCAAAGAACTGAATGAAGCCGATCGGTAACAGGCTGCTAAACAGCATCAGCACCAAGCCAATGTTCATCCACCAGAACGCGGTGTTCATCAGTTTGTCGTTGAACGCAAGATTTGGCCGGATATAGCGCAAAATCAGCAGTACGAAACCGAGTGCCAAGAAGCCATAGACACCGAACAAGGCTGCGTGAGCGTGAGTTGGCGTGGTGTTCAAGCCTTGCACGTAGTAGAGCGAGATCGGTGGGTTGATCATAAAGCCCAACACGCCGGCGCCCAACATATTCCAAAACGCTACGGCAACGAAGCACATGAGTGGCCATTTGATGCGAGCCATCCACGGCGCTTTGTGTTGCATGCTCCAGTTTTCCCAAGCTTCATAGCCAAGCACAATCAAGGGTACAACTTCCAATGCACTGAAGGTTGCGCCAACGGCCATCACTGGCGTTGTGGTTCCTGAGAAGTACAAGTGGTGGAAGGTACCTGGTACACCACCCAGCATAAACAATGACGCTGATGCGAGTGACGCCGTGGTTGCCATGCGCCGTGAAACGAGGCCCATGCTGTGGAAGATAAAGGCGATGGCAGTGGTCGCGAACACTTCAAAGAAGCCTTCGACCCACAAGTGAACAATCCACCAGCGCCAGTATTCCATCACTGATAAGTGGGTGCGTTCGCCGTAGAAGAAGCCAGCACCGTAGAACAGGCCGATGGCAACCACTGAGGCGGTGAACAAAGCCAGCAAGTTCTTGTCGCCTTTGACTTTGAAGGCACCAATCACGCCGCGCATCATCAGCACTAACCAGAACACGATGCCAACAAATTTACCGATCTGCCATAGGCGTCCAAGGTCAACGTACTCGTAACCTTGGTGACCCAACCAGAAGTTCAGATGTTCTGGCATGATTTGTGCGATGGCTAAATAGCTACCGACAAAAGTACCGCCCACGACGACGACCAATGCCCAAAATAGGATATCAACGCCAAGTTTCTGATATTTAGGATCTTTGCCACCGTTAATAATGGGCGCAAGGAACAAGCCAGCGGCTAAGAAGCCAGTTGCGATCCAGAATAGCGCAGCCTGAATGTGCCAGGTCCGCACTAAGCTGTAAGGGAACCACTCAGACACGTTAATGCCATAGAATTCCTGACCTTCAACTGTGTAGTGTGCGGTAAATCCTCCTAACAATACTTGCAAGGTGAATAATGCGACGACTATAAACAAGTATTTGCCCAAAGCTTTTTGTGAGGGTGTGAGCTTCACCAAGCTAATAGGGTCCTGTTTCGGTGCTTGGGGTTCTTCTTCATCATGTTTACGAATGAAAGCCCAGGCCCAAATCAAGCCACCAACCCCTGCGATCAGCAAAATCACACTGACAATGGACCAGATAATGTTCTCTGGGCTTGGCACGTTGTCGATAAGCGGCTCATGTGGCCAGTTATTGGTGTAGGTTACGTCGCTGTCAGGACGTTCGGTTGCAGCAGACCATGCGGTCCAGAAGAAGAAGTCAGTCATTTGCTGACGACGCTCGAGACTTGGCAAGGTGTTTTCTTTCATGGCATAGCTTTCACGCGTGCCACGCAAGCTGGCGTCATCGCTAAACAAGCGCACGTAATAGTCGGCGGTTGCAGCCATCACTTGTGCCCGACGTTCACCTAATACAACCTCATTAGTGGTCGGATTGTAGGTGTTTGTGCGATACGCCTGTTTCAGCTCGAACTGCAGCTGATTTTGTTGTGCCGGGGTGAGCTTATCGTAGTCTGTTGCGAAAGTTTCTGCAGCGGCTAGCTCAAGCCAGGCCACTAGTTCACGATGTAACCAGTCAGCCGTCCAATCAGGTGCTTGATAAGCACCGTGGCCCCAAATTGAACCCAACTGCATACCGCCGACGGATTGCCACGCAGTTTGTCCATCTAAAATCGACTCTTCGGTCATCAAAGTCTGCCCGTTTGTCGTTACAAACTTAGCAGGAATCGGCGGCGCTTCCCGATACACTTCTTTGCCGAAATACCCCAAAATACCGAACGTAATCGCCAGAATCGCGATGAGCGTCCACCAAAGTTTTTTATAACCGGCCATACATCACCTTTTTAATTGAAGTCCATCTTCATGGGTGTATCTGCAATTAGCTTGCCAACTTTTAACTCATTGAATAAAAAAATAAAAAACAATCGAAAAGGTAAAAAGAACCCAACTTGTTAATGGGTGAATTTGCGTGTGTGGGTGATAACTACCCACGCGCCATTTTGTTGATCATGATCAAAGCAAATCTAGGGGTATGCTCTAGCCTAAACCACAACATATAGTGTTTTTAAATAAAACAGACACAGGATATAGCGTTGATGCGATTTAGTGCAGAAGCAGTGGTGTTTCAAGAGGTTCCAGGTGAGGTGGCGTTGGCGTTCACTATCACTGGCTGCCCCGTCGGCTGTAAAGGCTGTCACAGCGCCGATAGCTGGCCGGCGGAGCGCGGCCACTCGCTGACCAAAACGCATTTAGAGCAGCAATTCAGCCGTTACCGCGGGCTGATTACCGCGGTGCTGTTCCTTGGTGGTGAATGGTACCCAGCGCAGCTCAAAGAATTCTTACAGCTGGCGCAGAGTGAGGGGTTAGCAACCTGCCTCTACACCGGTTTGACCGATGTAGAGGCTGAGCTCAAGCAGCATCTCGACTATTTAAAAACTGGGCCGTGGATAGCCGAATACGGCGGTCTTACCAGCCCTATAACTAACCAAAGATTCTACGATTTACGCACGGGGAAAGTACTCAACGCGCTGTTTTGCCCCGAATTCATCGAACTAAAAAAGGAACAACAACATGTTACGCTTACAGCCTGAACAACTCGATCACAAAATGCAGTTTATTCACGACTATTTACAAGCTCAAAATGCAGCAGATGGCTCGAAAATGGATGCCAATGCTAATGTCACGCAAAAGAACATTGCGACGCTGGAAGCTGAGCTAATGAAAGACTTTTTCGTGCAGGTCAACCGCAAGCAAGTCAGTAGCAAAATTGCCGAGCTGTTTGGCAATGATTTGGCGCAAGAATATGTGCGTCAAATCGAAGATCATGAGATCTATGTACACGATGAAACCAGTTTAAAACCCTACTGTGTATCGGTCACCATGTACCCATTTTTGCGTGACGGTCTAACGAAGCTTGGCGGTGAGTCGCAAGCCCCGAAGCACTTGGAAAGCTTCTGCGGTTGCTTCGTCAATTTTGTCTTTGCCGTCAGTTCGCAATTTGCTGGCGCGGTGGCAACGGTCGAGTTTCTTACCTACTTCGATTACTTCGCTCGCAAAGACTATGGCGATGACTACCTCAACACTCACCGTCATCAAATTGAGAATCATCTGCAACATGTGGTGTATGCCCTGAATCAACCCGCGGCGGCCCGAGGCTATCAAAGTGTCTTTTGGAATATCTCGGTCTATGATCAGTTCTATTTCGAGAGTATGTTTGGCGATTTTGTCTTCCCAGATTTCAGTAAGCCGGAGTGGAACTCGGTAAGCGCCTTGCAGGATTTCTTTATGCAATGGTTCAATGACGAACGCAAAAAAACCATTCTCACCTTCCCAGTTGTGACCGTGGCGATGCTCACCGACGACGGCAAGTGCAAAGACCAAGCCTTTGCCGAGAGCATCGCCGGCGAACTCGCGCAGGGCAATTCGTTTTTTGTCTATTTATCCGATAATGCCGACTCGTTAGCCTCATGTTGTCGACTAAGGAGCGAAATTAGCGACAATACCTTCTCGTACACTTTAGGTGCTGGTGGGGTCGCCACGGGTTCTATTAACGTGATCACCATCAACATGAATCGCTTGGTACAAGACGGTCGGGATCTGGCCACCGAAATCGACAAAATTCATAAGTACCAAGTGGCTTATCGCAAGTTGATGGAGGAATATAAAGAGGCCGGTTTGTTGACCGTTTATGACGCTGGTTTTATCAGTCTCGATAAGCAGTTTTTAACTATTGGTATTAACGGCATGGTGGAAGCTGCTGAATCACAAGGTATTGTTGCGGCTAATAATCCTGAATATACCGCCTTCGTTCGTGATCATTTAAAAGTGATTTACGATGCCAACCGTGCCGCGCGTCAAGCATACGGCTACATGTTCAACACCGAATTTGTGCCGGCGGAAAACCTTGGCGTGAAAAACGCCAAATGGGATCGCGCGGATGGCTACTTCGTGCCACGTGATTGCTATAACTCGTATTTTTATGTGGTCGAAGACGACGCATCAAACGCCCTCGACAAGTTTGTGCTGCATGGCTCCGAGTTAACGCAGTATCTTGATGGCGGCTCGGCATTGCACCTGAACCTCGATGAGAAGCTTACCCAACCGGGCTATTTAGCTTTGCTGAATACCGCCGCGCGGACCGGTTGTAACTATTTCTGCATCAACGTAAAAATCACCATCTGTAATGCCTGTGAACATATCGACAAACGCACACTTAGTGCTTGTTCTGACTGTGGTTCGACCGACATCGATTACGGCACACGAGTGATTGGTTACTTGAAGCGGGTTTCGGCGTTTAGCTCAGGGCGGCAAAAAGAACACAATAAACGTCACTATCACCGTCAGCATCAGGCGCAAGTCGAGCATCCGGTCGGTGCCGCACAACGTGCGTGGCAACAAGCAAGTTAGCGCGGCGCAACGAACTACTCACAAAGAGGGAGCTTGGCTCCCTTTTTTGTTGTATGGGTTTGTCGGTTCGAACCACGTACACTCTGCAGTTACATCTATTTTTGCCGAGATACGTACTATGGTTATTGAAAGTTATGCCGACCTCATTGCTGCAGCCAAGCAGCAACCTGAACCGCAGCGGCTGTTATTTGTGCTAGCCAAAGCGGAATTACCGCAAGATGCGACCTCGAGTCAGCAGCAACGCTTTGCGGCGCAACAAGGCGGCGCATTAGAGCCGGTGCTTTGCGTAGATAAGCTGCCTGATGAAGTTGCTGACTTTAATACCTTGCTCGAAGAATCAGGTCACACTGGTGTTGAGTGGGATATTGCTTTTATCGCCAGTATGGAAGGCCGTGCAGGCCATCCACCGAGCAGTGATGAGGCCGATCAACCACTTACTTTGATGGTGAATAAAATAAAAGCCGGCAGCATTGCCGACTTTGTGACCGTAAATAAGCAAGGCGAACTGTTACAGTTGTTCGCCTAAGCTGTGATTAAACTACTTTGGAATAACGAGGCGCGGTTGCCTCGTTATCTAGGTACGCATCAAAGCAAGCGCAGATACTGCGCACCCACAAACGCCCTAGCTCTGTCACTTTAAGTGAGTGCTCGCTAACCTCAACCAGTCCGTCCTCTATGAAAGGTGCAAGCTTTTCTTGTGCGGTGGCAAAGTACTGCCAGAAATCGTCAAGGTGCCAGTCCGCGGCAAAACTTGTGATGTCGAGCTCAAAATGACAAATCACTTGGGAGATCAGCGCGGCACGTAATCTATCGTCAGCGCTTAAGGTAAATCCTTTCACGACAGGTAGCTGGTCTTGCTCCAACGCTTTGTAATAGTCAGGCAGGTCTTTGCTGTTTTGCCACAATACACCGTCAATTTGGCTAATCGATGAAGCACCGATGCCGAGCATGCAATCCTGTCCGGCAGTGGTATAGCCTTGGAAGTTGCGTTGTAGGCGTCCCTGCTGCTGGGCAATCGCCAGCTCATCCGCTCTTTTCGCAAAGTGGTCCATACCAATGAATTGATAACCGGCCGCAGTAAACTTGGTGATACCAAGTTGCAGTAACTCGAGCTTGATCGGTGCCGATGGCAACGAACTATCGGCAATCTTCCGTTGCCCGGCAAAACGACTCGGTAAGTGTGCATAGCTAAACAACGAAACACGATCAGGATTCAGCGCAATTACTTGTTCAATTGACGCTGCAAACGAGGAGGGCTGTTGATACGGCAAACCGTAAATCAAGTCCAAATTAATTGAGCTAAAGCCTAGCTCCCGACTTAATTGCACTTGATGTTTAATTAAGTCGGTATCTTGCACGCGGTTGATGGCAATCTGCACCTTTTCATCGAAATCTTGCACACCATAGCTGACCCGATTGAAGCCGAGCTTGCGCAAGTGGCGCAACTTCTCATCACTGCAACTGCGCGGGTCGATTTCGATACTCAACTCGGCATCGTCAGTGATGCGGAAGTGTTGTTGCAGTAACGCCATCAACCGACTTAATTGTTCTTCGGTGAGGAAGGTTGGTGTGCCTCCGCCCATGTGAATTTGATTGACGGCTTTGTGTGCGATATGCGGCTGATAAATGGCCATTTCTTTCGCCAGCATGTCGAGGTAGCGGTCCGCTTTGTGCTGATGGCGGGTAATAACTTTGTTACAGCCACAGTAATAGCAAAGCTTGTGACAGAATGGCAAATGGATGTAGAGGCTTAACGCCTGTGGTCCATGTGCCAAAGTATCAAAAACCTTTTGCTGCGGGAAACCCGACTGCAGCGCAAGCGCTGTAGGATACGACGTATAACGCGGCCCATTGATATTGTACTTATCGATGAGTGCTTGATCCCATTTGACTGCAGACATAATAGGCTCCCAACTTGCTGCAAGTGTGAGCCTGAATTTTACGTGATTTAGATCATAAATTTGATACTCCTGAAGGGTTACTTCTTTGATCTAGATCATGGAATTCTCTGCCAGCTTGCACAATTGCTGATACATGACCGCAGGTAGTCGCTGTTTCAGCTCAATGGTGTCTAATAGGTTCTTGATTTCGAGGCCTAGCTCAGTATCACCCGTAATCAGCAGTTTACGTCGAAAAAATAATGTATCTGGATCGACTTGCTGTGTTGCCAGTTGCAGCAAAATCGGCCAGCTCACCCGCATTTTGACATCCCCCTCACCAGCTGCAGGACTCACCACCAGTGTAGTGCGCTGATAGCGTTGCGTGGCACTCACCTGAAACATTAGCTCAAGGTCGGTAAGGTGAATAGTTGCCGTTTTACCTAATAAGAAATCAAAAGCGCCGCGTTCACAATCTTGTTGAAATAGATGACGAAAGATTTGCGTCATGACGCCATACGAAAGTGGCTCGGGTAGCCATCTAACTGCCAACTTCACGAATACTGGAGTTTGCTCTACTACTTTAGGAATAGCCATTCATTGCCTCTGTTTTTGCGCGCCGTCAAAGATATCAGCGATTATAATTGCCATTATGAATGCATGTTTATGGCAGGGATCAATAAAATGGAACTTCTTTGTCCGGCTGGCAGTATGCCGGCATTAAAAGCAGCGCTAGAAAATGGTGCTGATGCGGTTTATGTTGGCTTTAAAGGCGAAACCAATGCACGGCATTTTGCCGGGCTCAATCTCGATATGCCCACGCTGCGCGAGGCAGTACGTTTAGTTCATAGCTACGGCAAAAAAATCCATGTGGCGATTAATACTTTTGCCCATGTGCGCACTTGGGATCATTGGCGACAAGCGGTCGATGATGCAGCGGCAGCTGGTGTCGACGTGCTTATTGTTGCAGACGTTGCAGTACTGGCCTATGCTGCCGAGCGCTATCCTAAACTAGAGCTGCATTTAAGTGTACAAGCTTCAGCCACAAATGCTGCGGCTATCGACTTTTACAAGCAGTTTCATGTCACTCGTGTGGTGTTACCGCGGGTGCTGTCAATGCAGCAAGTGCGAGCCTTGGCGCGCACCACCGATGTCGAGTTGGAAGTCTTCGCCTTTGGCAGCTTGTGTATTATGGCAGAGGGGCGTTGTTACCTGAGCTCCTACATGACTGGGCAATCACCAAATATCGCTGGCGCTTGTTCACCGGCGCAGTTCGTGCGCTGGGATGAAACCGCCGATGGCGGGCTCGAGTCGCGCTTGAATGGCATTCTTATCGACCGCTTTGCTGCAGACGAAACCGCTGGTTATCCGACGCTCTGTAAGGGTCGTTTCAAAGTCGGTGATGACACTTACCATGCACTTGAGGAGCCGACCAGCCTTAACACCCTCGATTTATTGCCTGAGCTTTACCGAGAAGGTATTGCCAGCCTAAAAATTGAAGGTCGCCAACGCAGCCCTGCTTATGTGGCACAAATTACTAGAGTCTGGCGCCAAGCTATCGACCACGTAATGTCAGACCCCGAACGATTTACCGTCGCTGACGAGTGGAATGTCGTGCTTGCGGGGCTCTCTGAAGGCAGCCAAACCACCCTTGGTGCCTACCACCGAAAATGGAAGTGATGTATGCAATTCTCGTTTGGACCTATTCTCTATTTTTGGCCGCGCCAACAAGTTGAGGCTTTCTACCAAGAGGTCGCGGCCTCAGACGTTGACTGCGTCTACCTTGGCGAAACCGTTTGTAGTAAGCGCCGCGAGTTGAAATTTGAAGACTATTTTCGTATTGCGCAAATGCTACGTGAGGCTGGCAAGCAAGTTTGTTTATCGACCATGACCTTACTGGAAGCTCCTTCAGAGCTCCGTGAGCTACGCAAATACTGTGATAACGGCGAGTTCATGGTGGAAGCCAATGACGTCGGCGCAATTAGCATGTTGGCGGAGCAAAAACTTCCCTTTGTTGGTGGTGCCGCACTGCAAATCTACAATCAGCATAGTTTGCGTAAATTTATCGGCATGGGTATGAAACGCTGGGTTATTCCGGCGGAATTGTCGCGCGATTGGCTAGCAGAATTGTTATCGGAACCAATGGTCGATAGTGTGCGCGATTGCTTCGAAACTGAACTCTTGGCTTTTGGCCACTTACCGCTGGCATGGTCTGGGCGTTGCTTCACCGCACGCTCGGAAAATCGCGCCAAAGACCAGTGCGAATTATGCTGTATCAAGTATCCACGAGGACGTAAGGTTACCAGTCAAGATGGCACTGAAGTATTTGTGCTCAATGGCATACAGACGCAATCCGGAAGCAGGTATAACTTGATCAATCAGCTCAAAGACATGCATGGTTTGGTGGATATGGTACGCTTAAGTCCAGAACCCAAAGACAGTCTGTTATGGTTGCGCCGTTTTCAAATGAATCAAGATGGTACGCGGCCGCTACAGCTCGCCAAGTTTGAAAGCAATGGTTACTGGCTGAAGCTGGCAGGCTTAGTACAAGTACAAGAGACTCCGGAGCGCTATGAAAGCTGAACAAAAACCTGCAAAGATTGGGATTTTGACTGTGAGTGACCGCGCCAGCGCGGGCATTTATGAAGATATCTCAGGTAAAGCCATCGAAGCCACGTTAAATGACTATCTGACTTCTACTTGGCAGGCGGTGTATCGGGTTATTCCGGATGAACAAGAAGTGATCGAAGCAACGCTGTGTTCGCTGGTTGATGATGAAGGCTGCTGTTTAGTCGTGACTACTGGTGGCACCGGACCTGCGGAACGAGATGTCACGCCAGAAGCAACCGAAGCTGTGTGTGACCGCATGATGCCCGGCTTTGGCGAATTGATGCGCGCTGAGTCACTGAAGTATGTGCCAACGGCGATTTTGTCGCGGCAAACGGCGGGCCTGCGTGGTTCGAGCCTTATCGTGAATCTCCCGGGCAAGCCAAAAGCCATCCGCCAGTGCCTCGATGCCGTATTCCCCGCAATCCCATATTGCATCGACCTAATGAATGGCCCCTATCTTGAGTGCGACGAAGCTGTCATCAAGCCTTTCCGACCCAAAAAATAGCCCGCACTAGGCGGGCTATCGTCACTACCAATACCACATTAACAAGGGTTCGCGGCACCACGGCGTGAGTAGAACCACCACGTCATCAATGTACACACCGCATAGAAGCCTATGAAGGCGTACAGCGCACCAGAAACACCGCCTGTCAGAGCGATAGAGGTGCCGTACGACTTCGGAATAAAGAAGCCACCGTAAGCTGCGAATGCTGAGATAAAGCCAATCACCGCTGCTGATTCTTTATTACCTTCTTTGATCGCGACGTCGGTATCACCGTGCACACGCTTGCGTTGATTGAGGAAAATCACTGGAACCATGCGGAAGGTCGAGCCGTTGCCAATACCTGTGGCAATAAACAGCACTAAAAATGCGACAAAGAAGCCGGCAAAGCTGCCCGCACTCTCACCCAGCGGTAAGAAGTAGATAACCCCTAGTACGCCGGCAATCATTAGCAAAAAGTTCCAAAAAGTGACGCGTGCACCACCCAATTTATCCGCAAGGACACCGCCCACAGGTCGTGCGAGCGCACCGACCAACGGACCTAGAAAAGCATATTTTGTCGGGTCGACAGCAGGGAACAGCATACCTGAGAGCAGCGGGAAGCCTGCGGCAAAGCCGATAAAGCTACCGAAGGTACCCAAATAAAGGATGCTCATGATCCAGTTGTGCGAACGCTTAAAAATGACCGCTTGGTCGCTGAACGATGCTTTCGCTGACGAAATGTCATTCATGCCAAACCATGCGGCAATGGCAGCGATAGCAATGAATGGGACCCACAAGAAGGCAGCGTTTTGCAGCCAGATCTCAGTACCTTGTTGCGCCCCGGCTTGCACCGTCAACGGGTCGCCGCCGAACGGTCCGAACACGCTTGCCGCAATGACCAACGGCGCAAGTAACTGCATGCCCGAAACACCAAGGTTACCAAGGCCTGCGTTCATGCCCAGCGCAGCACCCTTTTCCTTTTGCGGATAAAAGAAGCTGATGTTGGCCATGGAACTGGAGAAGTTACCGCCACCAAAACCACAGAGCAACGCAAGAATCAGCATGATGATGTAGGGCGTATCCGGATTCTGAATGGCAAAGCCTATCCAGATACAAGGAATGAGCAACGAGGCGGTGGAAATTGCGGTCCAACGTCGACCACCAAAGATCGGCACCATAAAGCTGTAGAAGATGCGTAATGTCGCACCTGAGAGCGCTGGGAGCGCAGCAAGCCAGAACAACTCATTCGAGGAATAGCCGAAGCCTAATTGTGGCATTTTCACCACCAAAATACTCCAGATCGTCCATACCGCAAACGCTAGGAATAAATTGGGAATCGAGATCCACAGATTACGGGTAGCAATCTTCTTCCCTTTTTCTGCCCAAAAGGTTTCGTCTTCTGGACGCCAGTCATCCAATACATGATGATCAGGCGTGGACAGTTCTGGTAAATCGGTTTGTTCGACATCACCGCGTAGCTCAATCCGTTCAGCTTGGCGAATCGAGAAGTGCATCCACAATAATGAGATGACAGTAATCGCGAACAACAGCATAAAGACGCTTTGCCACACACCAATCACGTCGTTCAGCATGCCGAAGGTAAGTGGAAGTAGGAAACCACCAAGACCGCCGATCATACCGACTACACCGCCGACCGCACCGACGCTTTTCGGATAGTAAACCGGAATGTGCTTGAACACTGCGGCCTTACCCAGTGACATAAAGAAGCCAAGCACGAAAGTCAGTACCACGAACGCAGCCAAGGTAATTTCAAACTGGAAGCGGATTTCGCCGTGCACCCCTTGCACGATATATTCAGTGGACGGGTAGCTCAGCATAAAGGTACAAATCGCTGAGGCAATAAAGGTCCAATACATTACGCGCCGCGCGCCATATTTATCTGACATCCAGCCACCAAGGACCCGGAATAGTGACGCCGGAATAGTATAAAGAGCGGCAATGATACCGGCTTCTTTGATGCTCAGGTCATACACTTCCATCAAATAATGCGGGAGCCACAATGCGAGTGCAACGAATGCGCCGAATACAAAGAAGTAGTAGAGACTAAAACGCCAAACGCGTAATTCTGCTAGCGGCGCCATCTGCTCCATAAACGACATTTTGGGTTGTGCCCGGCGTTGTTGGGTTAGTGGGTCTTCTTTTGCCAACACAATGAAAGCCACGCCCATGATCGCAAGAATGGTCGCGTAGACTTGCGCTGCACCTTGCCAGCCCAGCGCAATCAGTAAAAACGGTGCGCCGAAGTTGGTGACTGCAGAGCCGACGTTACCCGCACCAAAAATGCCGAGTGCAGTGCCTTGTTGTTTGCTCTCGAACCAGCTCGCGGTATAGGTCACCCCAACGATGAAGGCTCCGCCCGCTAAACCCACACCTAACGCCCCAACGAGCAGCATGGTGTAGCTATTTGCGAACGTCAGCAAGTAGACGCAGGCCGCAGTGGTTAGCATCAAGATGCCAAACACCCAGCGTCCGCCGAAACGGTCAGTCCAGATACCTAGAAACAATCGACTAATGGAACCCGTTAAAATCGGTGTTGCCATGAGCAAACCGAGCTGGGTATCTGTCAGACTAAAATCATCCTTAATCTGGATGCCGATAATCGAGAAAATCGTCCACACTGCAAAACACAGAGTGAACGCAAACGTAGAAAGTCCGAGCGCACGGTAGCGATCGAATTTACTCACACTTTGCGGTGTTGATGTCATGACCAAGCTCCTCATGGTACGACGTGAAAGTTCAGCTTTGAGTTTACTTGAATATCGCCAGCGCAATAGCTTCTAACTGACTGTTATAAATAAGCTTTATCAGCATCTATACCGCTTTAGGGTAACCTTCAAACAACGCTCTAATCGGTGACAATAGGCAATAACTACTGCTTTGTAGGTAGTCGGATGAGGCGTATTCACGAGCAAGTGGTTTTCAGGGGTATCTCTAGGTTTTAACCGTGGTTTTAAGGACGGTTTGTGGTATAAAACATATAAATAAAATGCATGTTTAAGGTGTGCAGCTCATGATTCAAATTACAGATATGAAAGTCGAAGAGAAAATGTGGCCATTACTGCGTCAGGCGTTTCGTCCCTTCTTTCTTCTTGGCGCAACTTTTAGCGCGATTGCCATGATGTTGTGGCTTTGGGTCTTAAGTGGTGCCATACAATTACCGGTGTTTGCCGATGTCATGTTTTGGCACGCACATGAGATGCTGTTTGGCTTTGTTGCTGCGATCATTGTGGGATTTCTCCTTACCGCAGTGCAGAACTGGACCGGATTGCGAGCGACCCATGGTCGGGCATTGGCAGTGCTGACCGTGGTGTGGTTATTGGGTCGTCTTGCCTTACTGTTTGGCGCTTGGTTGCCGGTCTATGTGCCCGTTGCAATTGATTTATTGTTTTTACCGCTGGCTGCATTCTTTTTGGCTATCCCCCTTATTACGGTAAAACAACAGCGCAATTTATTTTTTGTGCCGGTATTACTACTGCTAACGCTATGTAATGGCTTGATGTACTACGGCCGCCTGACTGGGCGTTTTGACTTACAGCAAGTCGGCAGCCAAAACGCGGTGCTGTTAATCACATTATTAATGGCCATTGTTGGTGGGCGAGTGATTCCGATGTTCACCGCCAATGGCACTATGACCCAAAAGGTGCAGCCGATTGTTTGGTTGGATAAGCTGGCGCTAGGTACTTTGTGGCTGATTTTCGCTTTACAAATAACGCAATTGAGTAGTTTCTTTGCCGATGTTTGGTTGGCAGGACTCTATGCGCTTGCTGCGGTGCTGCTCGCTTGGCGCTGTGTGCGCTGGAAACCTTGGATCACCTTGCGGGTACCGCTGGTTTGGTCGTTGCATATCGCCTACTGGTTCTTACCCATTGGTTTGGCGCTCATGGCGTGGCATCACTTTAACGGTGAAGTGACGTTGAGTACCGCTATTCACGCGCTCACAGCTGGTGCGATGGGGAATATGATTCTAAGCATGCTGGCGCGGGTGTCACTGGGCCATAGCGGTCGTCCGTTACAACCGAAAGCCATTATGTCGGTTGCCTTTTGCTTGGTGGCGCTTGCCGCGCTGGTGCGGGTGTTTGCGGTGTGGTGGTGGCCAACAATGACATTGGACTGGTATCTATTTGCCGGAACTGCGTGGATATTGGCCTATCTTATATATGTGTTTGTTTATCTGCCTATTTTAACAACACCGCGCGCGGATGGTCGGCCAGGCTAGTTGGCACAGGCCGGACACTGTGGATGGCGAGCGAGTTTGAACGTTTGCCATTCGCCGTGCAAGCCATCATACAGCATCACTTTTCCGCTTATAGGCTCGCCCGCCTGTGCAATTAATTTCAGTGTTTCGACGGCCTGCATGGCACCGATAACGCCCACCACAGGCGCGAGAATACCCGCCTCCATGCAGCTCAGCTGTTGCTCGCCGAACAGCAAACTCAAACACTGATAACACGGACTCATACCATCATTTAAGAATACGCTTAGCTGGCCCTCGTAGCGAATCGCCGCGCCAGAAACGAGCGGAATTCTGGCTTTTACACAAGCAAGATTAATGGCGTTGCGGGTGGTGAGGTTGTCGCAGCAATCCACCACCACATCAAAATTCTTGACTAGCGCATACAGGCGTTCGGCGTCGACGTGTTCCGTTATTCCTTTGAGCTGGCAATCGGGTGCTTGGCTTTGCAACCGTGCAAGCGCAGCAAACACTTTTGCTTGACCGACATCTGCAGGACCATACAAATGCTGGCGCGGAAGGTTATGCGCGTCGACAACATCGCCATCGACAAGAGTAAGTTGACCTATACCGCTGGTCGCTAAATAAGGAGCTGCTGCACAACCAAGCCCACCCATGCCAATCACCAATACTTTGGCTTGTAACAAGCGCTCTTGGCCAAGCATGTCGAAGCTTGGCAGCATGACATGGCGACTATAACGCAGCAGTTGTTCGCGGGTCAGTTCAGGTAGGCTCATTGCTAGGCACCTCTTCTGGGCGTAAACACAGCCAAATGGCAACACTGAGCATGATGCCAATGACGGTTAATTTGACCGCTAGATGGACTGGGCTAAAAGACAGCATGATTGCACTGCCGCTCATCATCACGATGGCGATGACTTTGGGCCGCCGTTTGACCACGCCATACTTACGCCACGCAATAATTTGCGGGCCATATTTGGGGTGTGCCAACAGTTTGGCCTCCAGCACTGGCCAGCCTTTGCCGCCAGCCCATGCTGCCACTAGCAAAAATGGCACGGTCGGCATGATCGGCAAGAGTAAGCCCACCACCCCCAATAACAGCGCAAAAATTGCAATTAAACGCCATAACAAAATACGAAGAATAACCGTCATGAACCTCTACCGTGTTACTTCAAGCCCAAACGTTGCGCGAGTTTGTGTAAGTTGCTTGGATCGACTTCAAGTATACGTGCCGCTTGTGTCCATTTATAGTCAGCTTGTTGTAAAGCCTGTTCAATCATTTGCGTTTGCAATTGCTGCACGGCGTCTCGCAAGTTCATACTAGCAACAGCAAAATCTGTCGCATCGATAGTTTGTGATTGGTTCGGCGTGTTCGGCAAATCGAGCAACTCAACGCCGATGCTGAGTATTGAGTTACGATCAACGCCTTGACTCAACGCTTTGATCGCCGCGCGACTGACCGTATGTTCGAGCTCCCGCACGTTGCCCGGCCAGTCATAGCTTATCAAAGCGCGTTCTGCGGCAGCAGTCAGGCGCACCGCACGCAAACCCAAACGTGAACGGTTGAGTTCGAGAAAATGCCCGACCAGTAGAGGAATGTCGTCACGGCGTTCGCGCAATGGCGGAATAGGGAGCGGATAGACACTTAGGCGGTGATACAAATCAGCCCGAAAATCTCCGTTCTTTACTTGTTGCTGTAAATCACGATTGGTCGCTGCAACAATGCGTACGTTAACCTTGTGCGATTTATCACTACCCAAGCGCTGAATTTCGCCGTTTTGCAGTGCACGCAGCAGTTTCGCTTGTATCGTACTTGGTAGTTCGCCGATTTCATCCAAAAATAAAGTACCGCCGTCAGCACTGTCAAACTTGCCTGCACGCTCACTGGTTGCGCCCGAAAACGCCCCTCTGGTGTGGCCAAAAAGTTCACTTTCGGCAAGCGATTCTGGTAAGGCCGCACAGTTAACATAAATCAGAGGCTTGGTGCTGCGATTTGACCACCGATGAAGTTGTCGTGCAAACAACTCTTTGCCTACACCCGTTTCACCTAGTAACAGTACGGGTAGGTCGGCACTGGCCACCACTTCAAGCTCTTGTAGGACTTGTTGTAACGCGGCGCTGCGACCAATGATGTCATTGCTGCTGGTGCTGTCGTTGCTGAGTGCGGTATCGGTATCGCGTCGACTTTCGCGCAACGCCCGGATACCTTGCTCGATTTGCCCCATACGTATTGCGGCTTCGACCAGTAAGCTAGCCCGTTGTAACTCGCGCATGGTTTGCGCATTGAAAGTGCCAGGTTCAAGGGCATCCAACGTCAGCGCCCCCCAGCATTTACCGTCTACGTAAAGCGTGATGCCCATACAATCGTGTACGGCGAGGTGGCCGTCTGGGCTGTCTTCAATAAGGCCATCATAGGGGTCAGGCAATGCACTGTCGGGCTCAAACCGCACGGTTTCTCGGGCTGCGAGAATTGCCGCAAGACGGGGGTGTTGTTCGGTGACGAAGCGCCGCCCAAGTGCTTCACGAACCAACCCTATACTTGCGATAGGACGCAGCACTTGCTGGTCCTGCTGCAATAACACCACCGCACCACAGCTAAAATGACAGCGTAGTGTAGAGACCACCTTTTGTAACCGCACCACAGCAGGTAATTCGGTCACCAGATCGGCGATAAGTGTTTCTAAAAGCGATGTATCGTGCATGGTTAAAAGAACCCAAGTTGGCGGCTTTACCCGTAAATCAGTGGGTCTAATTTACCATTCACCGACAAATAGCTATATAAATCAAAGTAGGTAGATCTGGCATCAAACTTGCAAAAATCATAGCGACACACATGCGAAAGCAGTAACTTTTGAGGAAATAAACATGTCGCAACAACTTATTCAGCAATGGCAAGATGCTCCGGTAAACGAACTCATCCAACATATTCTCGCCAACTACCACGAAAAGCACCGTCGTCAATTGCCGGAGTTGATTCAATTAGCGCGGAAAATTGAAGACGTACACAACGATCATCAAGAATGTCCAGTTGGTCTTGCTGATCTGCTGAGCGAAATGGCCAATGAGCTCGACAGTCACATGATGAAAGAAGAGCAAATCTTATTTCCTATGTTAGCTGGCGGCATTTATCCAAGCGGTCCGATTGCAGTCATGGAAGAAGAGCACGGCGAACATGAGCAGTTGCTCGAGCGTTTGGCAAACTTGACGCACCAAGGCAAAGCGCCACGTGGTGCATGTGGTAGTTGGATCATGCTCTATGAAGGTACCAACGAACTTATGTCAGATTTGCGCGAACATATTGCGTTGGAAAATGAGGTGTTGTTCCGTGAGCCAGTAGCGTCCGCACCGCAGCATGGTAAAGACTTCTGCTGCGGTTCATGTCAATAGGATTAGGCGGCCAGGGCGCGCAGGCGCTCTGGTTCATTAATCGCTACTAGTTTGTTTTGCACGGTCAACAAGCCTTCTTGCTGTAATTGCGTGAGCAAACGGCTGATAGTTTCAACGGATAGACCAAGATAATTACCAATGTCAGCGCGCGTCATCGAGAGGCGAAACTCACGACTCGAAAGACCGCGTTGCTGAAAGCGAGACGACAATGTTACGAGAAAATTCGCCAAGCGCTGCTGGGCAGTGTGGTGGTTCAAATTACCTAACAAGGTTTTACTGGCATGTAATTCGCCGCTCATCACCCGCAACAGTTGTTTACGCAACCCCGGCAACTCGGCCGATAGTTGATCAAGTGACTGAATCGGAATCTCACACAACATGGTGGTTTCCAGAGCTTGAGTGTAACTGCGGTACTGGCCATCAATAAGGCCATCAAAACCTATTAAGTCACCTGGCAAATGAAAGTCGATGATTTGCTCGCCACCCTGGCCATCTAAGGAGTACGATTTTAACGAACCTGACCGCACAGCATAGAGAAACTTCAGAGGTTCGCCGCTATGAATCAACACATCTCGCTTTTGCAAGGGCCGATGACGCTGAATAATGGTATCCAACTTCTCCGTTTGCTCTGGGCTCAGCTGATACGGCAAACACAAGGTTGCCATGCTGCAATTTTGACAATGAATGTGTGACGTCATAGTTTTCACCACTTAAATTTGACCTACCGCAAAGCGATATACTGGTGAAAAGTATACGCCAGTTGCAAAAAAGTTAAACAGTTTCTCAAGTGGTAATCTGTAGTTTCCTATTTAGGGGTAGATCAGCTATAAGTTTCCCTGTAGTCAAAAAACAATAACAAATAGGATGACAACCAATGGAAACAATGGCGATTAATTACTGGGCGGTGCTGGTGGCAACCCTACTCAATTTGGTAGTGGGGGGATTGTGGTATTCACCCATGCTGTTTGCCAAAGTCTGGCAACGCAGCGCTGGCATCAGCGATGAAAAGCTCAAAAACTTTAATGCAGCTAAGGTGTTTGGCATTACCTTAGTGGTGTCTTGGATTATCTGTCTGAACCTCGCATTTTTTCTTGCCGCACCTGGCACTGACTGGCAGTGGGGCATGACTGCCGGATTCCTTGCCGGATTTGGTTGGGCGAGCATGATTTTTATTGTGATTAGCTTATTTGAGCAACGTTCCTTGGCGTATATGCTGGTGCACGGTGGCTACATCACTGTCTACTTTACGCTTGCCGGGCTGATCCTCGGAGCCTGGCAGTGAGCGAATTGCGTCGGCGTGATGATTGGGCTAAAATGCGCCTCGTCTTAGGGGAGTAGTCGACCTGCCGCGCGGCGTGCAGGAGAATACGTCAACATAATTGAGCCCTCAATGGCTCATGGTGTATTCGTTTCGGGCCACCGAAACTGGCAAGACCTGAGGTAAAGAGCAACCGCTAACTGGCGGGGGTTGCTGTTTGCCTTTGGTACAGGTCCCGCCGGAGTACATCATGGAAGCTTTTTTCACCTCAACAGTAGCTGTTGCAATTGCAGAAGTGGGCGATAAGACCCAACTTTTGAGTCTATTGCTGGTTGCTCGCTATCGCAAAAAGTGGCCGATCATTATCGGCATTATTGCCGCAACACTGATCAATCATTTCATCTCTGCTTGGTTTGGTAACTGGTTTGCTGATTGGCTTCCTGAGCAATATGCCGGCATCATCATTGCGCTGAGCTTCATCCTGATTGGCCTCTGGGTGCTGGTGCCCGACAAAATTGATGATGAAGAAGCACAGTGCTCCTGCTATGGCGCCTTGTGTACCACTTTTGTACTCTTTTTCTTAGCAGAAATTGGCGATAAGACCCAAGTCGCTACTATTGTTCTAGGTGCGCAATATGCGAGCGTTTTTTGGGTGACCATGGGAACTACGCTCGGCATGTTGATTGCCAATGTTCCTGTGGTACTGTTAGGTGAAAAGCTGATGCGCAAAGTGCCATTGAGCTTGGTACGTTATATCGCCGCAGCCGTGTTTATACTTATTGGCATTGCGACCCTATGGTGGCAAGCATGAAGGTGATAACAACAACAGCAGCGCTCGCGCTGCGTGAAGTGAACTTGGATGATGCGGCGTTCATCCATGAACTCTATTGTGGTGAGGATTTTCGGCGTAATATCGGCGACCGTGGCATTGCGACCCTTGACGATGCAAAATGGTTTATCAACCACAAGTTGCGTGGGAGTTATCGGGAGCATGGCTTCGGACTCTGGGTGGTTGAGGTTAACGGCGAGCCAGCTGGCGTCTGTGGCCTGGTCAAGCGTGACTACCTAGCGTGTCCAGATATTGGTTTTGCCTTATTGCCACGCTTCTATGGTCAGGGCATAGCCCGCCAGGCTGCGTTAGCAACCCTTGATTATGCAGTTGAGCATTTACAACTCCAGCAAGTCTTAGCGATCACCAGCCAAGCCAACAGTGCCAGCCAGCGCTTGCTGAGCTCGATTGGATTTCAGCCAACGGCTGCTGTCACTGAGCCAACAACTGGCGAGCAACTGACCACTTTTATGTGGTCTCCCAGCGTTCCCATTGCTTAATTACAGGCAACATATGACCTTACACAATTACGATTGGCTACTGTTCGATGCTGACGAGACGCTCTTCTCATTTGATGCATTTGTGGGCTTACAGCACATGTTCCAAGCTTATGGGGTAACCTTTCAAGCGCACGACTACAGCGAGTACCAAGCGCTTAATAAACCGCTATGGGATGCTTATCAAGCAGGGCAAATTGACGCGAAAAGCTTGCAACGACAGCGCTTTGAGCAATGGGCGGCCAAGCTTGAGGTCAGTGCCGACGAACTTAATTCCGCGTTCCTTACTGCTATGGTGCACATTTGCAAACCGTTAGAGGGCGCACGCGAGCTCTTGGAAAAAGCGCGTACTGCGGCGAAAGTTGGCATTGTCACCAATGGTTTCACTGAGCTGCAAGAAGCCCGATTACAACAAACGGGCTTACGTGACTTAGTTGATTTGGTGGTTATTTCAGAGCAAGTCGGAGTAGCGAAGCCAGATCCACGGATTTTTGACCATGCTTTGCAACAGATGCAGCAGCGTGCGCGCGAGCGCGTGCTGATGACCGGAGACAATCCACACTCAGATGTACTCGGTGCGCAACGCAGCGGCTTGCACGCCTGCTGGCTCAATCGACGGGCTGAGCAGTTTCCACTTGCCGAGCCACCGCATTTTACGGTGACCTCATTACCTGAACTGCAGGCGGTATTAAGCGAGGCTTGATGAGCGCTTCGCGGCCTTCACCAACCAGCGAAAAATACGGAGTTCGCTGGGCACATAAAACAAGTATTCGGGGTGCCACTGAACCCCCAGTATTTGATGTTCGCCGGTACTTTCAATAGCTTGTGGAATGTCATCAAGGTCGTGTGCGACGATTTTCAAATCGCGGCCTACATCATGCACCGCTTGGTGATGCAAGCTGTTGACTCGCAGTTTGGGCTTATCGATGAGATCGCGCAATTTGCTCTCAGCGGCAATAAAGACTTGCTTGGTCGGTAGTAACCCAGGTCGGTTGTAAGTTTTTTTACGAAGATGCCGTATATCATCATAAAGATTACCGCCGTGCACGACGTTGATTAACTGCGCACCACGGCAAATACCCAGCATCGGCACATTATCGCGAAGGGCTTTTTTGATCCAACGAATTTCTAGGTCGTCGCGTTCCGAGTCATGTTTGACCTTGCCGGATAAGGTGCCGCCGTAATGTTCCGGTGAAATATCGCTACCACCGCCAATAATCATGCCATCGAGCGGCAACCCAGACGGTCGATGGTGAACGCTGATACGTTCCACTTCGGCGCCGCAGAGCCACAAGGCTAAGCGCGTACACCACCAACTTGGTGACCACTTCTTACCAGCGCCGGTAACACCTATCCGAGGTTTTCGTTCAGCCATGTATCTACCTTGGTAATCCAGGGTTGTCGGGCGACACCGAGCACCGGTCGGTCGGCTGCTTGAAAGGCCTGTGCTAACTCTTGCAGTGCTTTCGGTCGACTTGCGAGCTGTTCAACCTGGCACCAAATCTGCCAGTCAGTTTGCAGTGACCAGTCGGTCTCATTGATGCGACAATTAGGTAACCGATAATGCAGTGTGGGGCGCGCTTTGATTTTGTTGTCATCTAACTGAGCACGCACCCGCTCCGCATCGAGTTCGGCGAACAGTGGCAACATATCTAGCGCGCGGTTCCGGGTCGGATTAGCTGCCAAATAGTCATCGATCAACTGTTCGAGCGTCACTTCGTCATACGCCACTAGCTGGCGCACATAGTTCTCAGGATAGAGATCAATATAAGGACTCACGCGCCTTGTTTTGTCGACATCGTGAGCGCGCACGAGCCACCATTGCAGCAGTGCATAGGCTTGCATGTAGTGCAAGATGGTAGTCGGCTCATGATCGGGTAGCTCCGGATTGATATGGGTGCCGTAAGCCGCAATAAAGGACTCGTCGGTGCCTTGCGCACCGGCATCACGCAACGCGTTGATAAGCTCACTCAAGGGCTCTAGCGCGTCCATTGCCAGTGGTGGTGAAACCACTTCTATCGGCACCACATAACTGGCGGCTTGGCTGAGCGAATCAAGCCATGCCTCAGCGTTAGCATGCTCGCCTTGGTCGGCGGCGAGTTGTTGCAAAAATTGCCAGTCGATTTCAATTTTAAAGTCGCCGCGCGGGCTTTCGACCTGCCAACGTGCAGGAGATTTCGCATAGGGGGAGCCGCCAAAGACCCGTGCGACGGCCTCAGCTGCAGTGGCGACATCAATACCAGAAAATTCAAACTCGAAACCGACGCGACGCACTTCACCCGAAGCTTTTTGCAGACGCGGAGGACGTGCAAAACTTGGCATACTAGCCCCTTGTTTTCGTTTGTGTGCAACCACTCTAGCCTACCATGCGCAAATTTGTTTAGAAATCAGCAATAAAACACGGTAACTTAAGCACTAAGAATAACAATAACATCACAATCAAAGGATACCTTGTGAACTACTTAACTGCAGCCACTGTTTTATCTGCATTTTTAGCCATCGCACCTGCAACCGCGCAAATCGGCGATGAAGAAGTGAATTACGATGTGCGCGTCAAAGAAGCGCTTGATACAGTGGGTCTCACTTACGAGATTGATGAAGACAATGACTTTAAACTCGTCATCGAATTTGACGATGAGCGCTCGCATGTTGTTTATGTAAGCAGCGAAACCTACCGCCTTGAGGATCTAGAGATTCGTGAAGTATGGTCAGTCGGCCACTTGCAGAAGATGCCATTCGACCGACAACTTGGCGAAGACTTTCTATTGCGTAGCGCGCAAGTGCGTTTAGGCGGCTGGGAATTGCAGCAGTGGGGCGAGGATTACGTGGCGATTTTTCGGGCCAAAATGTCCGCGCAGTCGACCGGTGATGCGCTCTATACTGCTATTAGTGCAGTAGCCGCAACCGCTGACGAAGTTGAAGAAGAACTGGTCGGCACCGACGAACTCTAATCTGCCGTATGGCAACCTAAGGAAACCACAATGAAAAAGTTAACCACGTTTGCCATGCTCGCTTGTTTGACGCTCGGTCTCACCGCGTGTTCAAAAGCAACACCTGAAGAACAAGCGCTGCAGGCGATGAGCGAATTTGCTGATGAGCTAGAAAGCTTGGCGCAACAAGACAAAATCTGCGAATCAGAAGTGACAGCCATCAGCGAAGAGTTCGAAGCCAAACTGCCCGCCGAAGACAGCAATGTCGAAACCGATATGACCGCCGAGCAACAAGAGCAACTCGAGAGTCTCACCATGCGCATCGCCCAATCGATGTTCGGCATGATGATGAAAGTCGATAGCGGTTGTTAATTAACCGCTTTGGCAAAAAAGGCTTACTCTGCATAGATCCTCCCATGGCGATATTAAGTACTATACTCAGAATTTGAGGGAGCACTTTCATCACCTCATATAGGGAGCGTTCATATGAAAAAATCTATGGGTTTATTGTTGGCGGTTGTGCTCAATGGATCTCTTATTCAAGGCGCATTAGCGCAGGAAGAGCAAATTGAGTTAGTGCCGCTGCCGTCGATCGATGACTTCACTCGCGGTGAGGACGGCTGGGCTTTCGCACTCGGCGCCGGTATTGAATATGAAGCTGCCTACGAAGGTTCGGACGAATTTGGTTTTGAGCCAGATCCTGCGGGCGGGATTCAATGGCGCAGCGGTGATAATATTTTCTACTTTGCTGGTGAAGCCATTGGTTGGCGTGGTCTCCGCGACGACGTCTGGCTACTTGAGGCGACCATCGGCTTTGAAGAAGGTCGCGAAGAAGGTGACTCGGATGACGGCTACTTAAATGGACTTGGCGATTCGGACGAAGGTACTGAGTTGGTCCTCCAAGCGCGTCGTGCCTTCGATACTGACTGGCGCTACTGGCTCGACGGCCGTGTGGTTACGGGAGAAAACGGTAACCTAGGTATCTTCGGGGTCGGCACCCGTTTCGGTGAGCAAAAGGACGGCAGCGGCTCTGAGTTAGCGCTAGTTGCGGTGTATCACGATAGCGAACTGGCCAACAAAGACTTTGGCATAACGGCTGAGCAAGCAGTGGCCTCTGGTTTGGCCCAAACCAACATGAGTGGTGGCTTCCGCTCAGTCGGCGTGCACTACAATTACAAAAAATATATCAACGAAAATTGGCGGATTTACGTCGAGGCGCTTTACGAGCATTACAGCAGCGACGTACAAGATAGTCCAATTGCCCGCAGCGACTATGAAGCAGAGTTAGGTATCGGCTTTATTTACGTGTTCTAACTTGCTTTTAGCAGCATTGCTCAGTGCTTGCGCGCATGCGTAAGCACTGGCCCACGCCCATTGAAAGTTGTAGCCACCAAGCCAACCCGTCACATCGACCACTTCACCGATAAAGTACAAGCCAGCTTGTTTTTGACTGGCCATGGTTTTCGAGCTTAGTTCGGTGGTATCAACGCCCCCTAATGTCACTTCTGCGGTGCGATAGCCTTCAGTGCCGTTCGGCTGCACCGGCCATGCTGAGAGCGTTTCGGCGATGTCATCGAACAGCGCATTACTGCAATCAGCGAGTTTTTTGTCGGGCCATTCTTGCGTTGCCACTAAGGCGCTGGCGAAGCGTTTCGGCAGCCATTGCTGCAATGCCGTATGCAAACCAAGTTTGGGGCGTTCTTGGCGTAAGCTTTGAAGTTCGTCGCGCACTTGCACTTCGGGAAGTAAATCAACCTTAAACTGTTCACCCGGCAACCAGTAGGATGATAGCTGCAGCATCGCTGGGCCACTTAGCCCCCGATGGGTGAAGAGCATGGCTTCTTTAAAACTGGCGCGCGCGTTACTAGCAACTACGTCTACCGCAAGCCCGGAGAGTTCACTGTAGGCTTGTTTATCGTGATCGTGCAGGGTAAAAGGCACCAGTCCGGCCCGCACCGGCAGTACGGTATGGCCGAACTGCTCAGCGATTTGATAGCCCAAAGGTGTTGCCCCCAATTTCGGCATCGACAGCCCACCACAAGCAACGACGAGTTGCGGCGCCTGTAAGGGCCCCTGTGACGTTGTTATCTGGTAGGCCTGTCCATCGTACGCCAGCTGTTGAATCTCGGTGCGTAGTTGCACGCGGGCGCCGTATTGGCTGCATTCATCGAGCAGCATGCGCACGATCTGCTTGGCCGAGTCGTCACAGAACAGTTGTCCGAGGGTTTTTTCGTGATAGGCAATGCCGTGTTTTTCGACCAGCGCGATAAAGTCCCACTGGGTATAGCGGCTGAGGGCCGATTTACAAAAATGCGGATTGCTCGAGAGGTAATTCTCGGGACTGGCGTAAAGGTTGGTGAAGTTACAGCGACCGCCACCAGAAATAAGAATTTTTTTACCCGCTTGTTTGGCGTGATCTATGACTATTACCTTCAGGCCGCGCGCCGCGGCCTGCCACGCACAATGCAAACCGGCAGCACCGGCTCCGATGATGATAACGTCAAAGGTTTGGCTCACGACTGCACCCTCGCAGTATCGCCCGCATCGGCACACAGATAGACATCGAAACGATGCTTCTTGCTGATAATTTGGTGATCTGGCTTACGCTGTGCCAGGAAGTCTGCATGTTGCGGGCGTTTCACCACTACCCGCTGACGGGCAATGCGCAAGGCAGGGGCAAGCAACTCATCGGCATCTAAGTCGGTACCGACCAACTGCTGGAACATTTGCATGTCTTTTTTGACTGCGGCTTTTTGCTTGCGATCACCTTTTGGATACATCGGGTCGAGATAGACCACATCGAAGCTGTGTGCTGGGGCTTGGCCGAGTTCTGAAAATTCAGCCATACGCAACCGTTCAGTAAATTCGGGAGCTTGCGTATACAAGCGCTGTAGCGCGTCGGCTAATAATTCGCGCACCATCGGCTGGCGCTCATTCAAGGTAACCTTGGCGCCGAGGTTGACCAATACCCAGGCATCGCGAGCAAGCCCAGCAGTGGCGTCTAACAGCGTGAGATTTTTATACTTATGTAAACCACAGGCGCGGGCAATGGCCTCGTCTTTCAGGTTCGCTTGTTGCCCGCGAAATGCTTGCTTGCCACCCAGAAAGTCGATGACCAAAGGCTTCATGGTCGGTTGTTCAAGCCACACCAACCCAAGTCCTGCAGGCGTTTGTTGCAAAGCAAAGGAGCTCACACCGAGCGTTCCATATCGACATGAGGAATGTCGTCTTCAAGGTACTCATCGCTGATTTCAATAAAGCCAAAAGAGCGGTAGAAATCACGTAAGTAGACTTGTGCCCCAAGGCGGATGGGGTGTTGCGGAGCTTGCTGCTGACACCATTCGATAGCGCGGCGCATGAGCTCACGCCCGAGTCCTTGGCGGCGCACTTTGCCAGCACTGATCACGCGCCCGATACGACTGTAGTTCGCGGTGGCGCTGGGTAAAAACAAGCGTGCATAAGCGACCATATCGCCATTGCCATCGGTTGCCCATAAATGAAACGCTTGGTCATCAGCACCATCAGCGTCTTGATAGGGGCAGGTCTGCTCCACTACAAACACGGCTTGGCGCAGTTGCAATAATTGGTAGAGCTCTTGGATGTTGAGCTCAGCAAAGGATTTGAGGGTCCACTTCAGCGTTTGACTCATAGCGCTAGTTTCCGTTTCGCTTGTGCCAGCGACACTACATTGGCGGCGCGGGCATAGGGTGCATAAAGCGCCAGTACTTCTGCGACCTTACCGCGGCCATCGCCTTTGGGGCTGATAAAGCGTGACACTTGCAGCGTTTGTAAGTCGGCGTCGGCGTACAGTAAGCGGGTGAGATCTGTATCGTGGTTACTGATCAATACTGGAATACCACGTTTGTGAGCGGCATGCGCGGCGCGGCGCGCGAGTTCATGCTGTTGATCGAGGCTAAAGCCGGTGGTCGCGTAACTGGTAAAGTTAGCCGTTGCAGTCAACGGTGCATAGGGCGGATCGCAATACACTACTGCGCCTTTGCGGGCCCGCCGAAAGACCTTCTCGAAGCTCATACAGGTGAACACAGCTTGCTGTGCTTTTTCGGCAAAAATTTCAATTTCTTGCTGCGGGAAATAGGGCTTGCGGTATTGCCCAAAGGGTACATTGAATTGACCTGACCGATTGTAGCGGCACAAACCATTGTAGCCATGGCGATTGAGGTACAAAAACAACAGTGAACGCTGGTAAACGTCAGTGCTGGCGTTGAACTGTTGGCGCAACGCGTAATAAGCACTGTCGTTATTGTTGGCATCGATAAAAAACTTGCGCGCATCATTGATAAAGGTTTGCGGGCGGCGTTTGATAGTTTTGAACAAGCCAATGAGGTCAGGATTAATATCGTTTAGAACGTAGCTAGGATAATCCGTGTTGAGAAACACTGAGCCGGCACCGACAAAGGGTTCGACCAGCTTATCGCCCTCAGGCAAGAGAGCGGTAATCGGTTCGATCAAGCTAAATTTGCCGCCTGCCCATTTCAAAAAGGCGCGATTTTTTTTCGTCACAGATAGTGGTCCAAGCTTAGCTAGAAGTTGATGTCAGCGCGCTAATGGCGGCCCAAACAGGCTGCCAATCAGTAACGGTGCGTACCTCCGCGTGGCCAATGCGGGTTGGCAGTACCAAGCGGATACGCCCAGCTTGTACCTTTTTATCACGTTGCATGCGTGCTTGCCACTGGCTTTCGCTCAGCTTGGGCGCCTGCGTAGGCAAGCCAAATGCGCTGAGTAAATGACAGATACGATCGACTTCCGCGCTGCTGAGCTCGCCCTGCTGCAGCATAAAGTGCGCAGCAATGGCTGTACCTGCGGCGACGGCTTCACCGTGGCGCCAACTGGCGTAGCATTCGGCTTCAATGGCGTGACCAAAAGTATGGCCAAGATTCAGTAGAGCGCGGACGCCGTGCTCATGCTCGTCGGCCGCGACAATCTCAGCTTTGATTTCGCAGGAGCGCGCTATGGCATAGGCTAAGGCTTGGGGATCGCGCGCGTTCAATGCTTGTTGCTGTTGTTCCAGCCAAGCAAAAAACTCGGCATCGTAAACAATGCCGTATTTAACGATTTCCGCGAGCCCGCAGGCATAATCGCGATCACTCAGGGTCAGCAAACAATCATGGCTAATGACCACGGCCTGAGGTTGGTAAAATGCACCTACTAGGTTTTTTCCGCCAGGATGATTGATGGCAGTTTTGCCGCCAACTGAGGAGTCTACTTGTGCCAGTAAGGTGGTCGGGATCTGATAAAACGCGACGCCGCGTTGAAAAGTTGCAGCGACAAAGCCAGCCAAGTCTCCAACAACACCACCACCGAGAGCAATCACTGCACAGTCTCGGTTGAAACTCGCGTTGATCAGCGTGTCCATGACCAAGCCGTAGTTTTCTAGGCTTTTGCCATGCTCGCCATCGGGGATCTCATGCACGATAACTTTGCATGATGCAGGCAAGGCATCACGTACCGTCGCCAGATAATGGGAAGCAACTAGGGCGTTGGTAATGATGGAGACTTGCTGGGGGAGTCGTGGCAAAAGGTCAGCGAGCTGAGGTAGCAACTGCTGACCGATAAAAATGGGATAACTGCGTTCGGCAAGACCAACTTGAATACGGTGTGAAATAGCCTCAGGGTTGGCTTGCATTGGTAAACTCCGCGGTTAAAGCCCCACTTGCTCGATAATTTTATCGACCACAAACTTAGCATTCTGCTCGTCGGTACGCACTACGACGTCAGCAATCTCTTCGTACAGAGGATTACGAATAGCCGCAAGCTCTTCAAGCACCGCACGAGGATCGTCTGCTTCGGCAATCAAAGGCCGACGTTTGTCGCGTTGCGTGCGTGCCAGTTGTTTTTCGATGGGCGTTTGCAGGTAAACCACAATGCCGCGCGCCGACAAGCGATTGCGACTTTCTTTGCTCAGAATTGAGCCGCCGCCAGTTGCCAAGACAATACCAGTATTCTCGGTTAGCTCTTCGATAACTTTTTCTTCACGCGCACGAAAGCCTTCTTCACCTTCCAACTCGAAGACCCACGCAATATCTGCACCGGTGCGGCGTTCAATTTCGGTATCGGAATCGAAGAATTCTAGATGAAGTTGTCGAGCAAGTTGTCGACCAATGGTACTTTTGCCGGCCCCCATAGGGCCCACTAAGAAAATGTTACGTTTTTCAGCCATATCTTTGCTTTACATCACTCGTTAACAGCTGTGACTCACGGAATCCGGAGTGTCTTTAGACCTTCCTTAACCCAACCAAAAAGAGGCGGGATTATCGCAAGTCACAGCCATTTAGGCAAGGACTAAGGCGTCGACATTACAATTCGTGGCGTTACGAAAATCAATAATTCACGTTTTTCATGAATTTGACTGTCGTTGCGGAACAATACGCCCACGTATGGAATATCGCCAAGCACTGGCACTTTAGTGATGTCATTGAGAATTTGCTGCTGGTAGATACCACCTAGCACAATGGTTTCACCGTTTTCGACCAGCACTTGTGTACCGATTTCTTGCGTATCGATAGAAACTGCAGGACCCGTCGGTGTTTGCACCGTTTCACCACGGGTATTCTGGGTGATCACCAAATCCATAATGACGCGGTTATCAGGTGTGATTTGCGGTGTCACTTCGAGTCCCAATACGGCCTTTTTAAACTGTACTGAAGTCGCACCAGAAGATGCGCTCTCTACGTACGGAATTTCCGTACCTTGTTCAATATAGGCTTTTTTCTGGTTCGCTGTCGTGATGCGCGGACTAGCAATCACTTCACCTTTGTTCTCCCGTTCAATTGCCGAGAGTTCAAGGTCAAGCAAGCGACCGTCTGCCAACTTGGCGATTTGGAAGCCAATGGTTGCGCCTGGGTTGGTCACCGGTAAATTCACGTTGAAGTCACCACCGGTCTCAGTATCTGAGCCCCACAGGTCAGGACCATCGATATTCGGATTGGTCAGGCCCCAGTTGATACCGAGCTCATCGCTGATGTTGTCACGCACAGTGACCATGCGTGCTTCAATCACCACTTGCTTGACCGCCACATCGAGGGTTTTCACCATCGATTCGACTTCTTCAATTTGGCGTGGTGTGTCGCGGACCAGCAATGTGTTGGTACGTTCATCAACGGTAACCGCGCCGCGCTCCGATAATAAATCAGAGCTTTCGGTGCGCAAAATAGCAGCAATATCAGCAGCTTTTGCGTAATTGATCTGAATGTAAGCACTCTCAAGCGGTGCCAGCTGTGATAGGCGTTGCTTAGCTTCTAGCTCCTGCGCTTCGCGCTCAGCTAACTCTTCAGAAGGCGCAACAATCAGAATATTGCTATCCATGCGGCTCGATAAACCTTTTACGCGCAAAATCGTATTCAGGGCGCGCTGCCAAGGCACATTCTCAAGGCGCAGGGTAATGTTGCCGGTGACAGATTCACTCGCCACTAAGTTCAAATTGTTCTCGTTGGCCAAAATTTGCAGCAACTGACGCACCGGAACGTCTTGGAAATTGAGTGAGATAGGACGTTGCGAACCGTCATTTTCTACCACTTCAACCGGTTCCGAAAACTTCAAGTTTAAGTGTCCGTCAATTTGTTCGAGTTGATGCTGGAATGGCCCTTTACCGGTAATAGTGATCACCGCATCGGCGCCTTCACGGAAGGTCTCAATATGGGCGATAGGGGTGGCAAATTGACTCACATCAAGCACATACAGCAGGTCGTCATCAATATCTGTGTCGTACAAGGTGAGTTCTAAACGGTTACCACGCACACGCGCTTCGTGATCAATACTATCGTCGCTTAGGTTGACGCGTAATAAGGCAACGTCTTCAGGCAAGCGGGTAAAATCGATATCAGTAACACTTGGTAGATCGCTGTTAGTGCTAGCGCTGGTGGTAACGACAGCAGGCTGCTGCGGCGCTGTTGATTGCTCTGGCGCCTCGGTAACGGCCGCCGTTTCAGGTTCAGTGCTTTCAGCTTCTGGCTCAGTCGTGGTCACAGGTGCAGGATCTGCCGCTGTATCTGCGTAGGTCTGCTCTTTACCGGAATCGACAAACACTAAGACCATTACGCCCTCATAGCGGCTCATCAGGTGCTCTAATGGCTTTGTGGTGGTCACGCGCAGCAAGGTATCCTCGCGTTGCTGGCGCAGCTCCACATCACGCAGTAACGGGTGATCAGCAAGGTTTTGCACACCGTTACTGAGGTCATTGGCAGTACCGAGCAACAAGAATTCGTGCACCAACGGGTTGTCACTACGTCGCACCACGGGCGCTTGCACCGCTTCAGCGAAATGCACCTCAAGGTTGAAGCGATCATTTGCCAACGGAATTTGTTCGATACGTACTAGCTCATTTGCGCTGGCCATCACTGGCAGCAGCAGCGCGAGCATGATGAAACGAATAGCGTACGTCATAGATCTGAACTCCCTTGTGTACCCGGTAGGCGCAGTGCGGTTTCGCGTTGTTGCCAACAACCATCACCGGCTGGAACCCATTCAGTTATCATTATGAAATCTGGGTTAATTTGTGAAACTTGTCCAAGATTGAGCCCGATGTAGGCGCCCATCGCGACGCGATACAGTCGCCCCTGGTTGGTGCTAAGCAACGCAACTTGGCCATCCGCTCTGGTTTGCATGGTGCCGACCAGCGTGAACTGATCAAGCCCTAGCGACTCTAGCTCGGTGCGCGGGCGCTCGAGGTTCGGTTGTGGACATCCTGGCGTATTCTGACCCGGCTCTGGTGCGTTGAGGCGCGCCGGTTCGAACGGATTCCGATAATTAGTACCAGTGTACTCAACACGCGCGAGTTCTGGCAGTGAGGGCAACGGTGGTACACTAGGTACAGATTCGGCGCGCACTCGTTCGGTGTAGGCAACCAGATCTTGGTTACCGCTTTGTCCGCAGCCAATCAACAAGAATGCAGCAGCGATTGAGAGGGTGACACGATAACTCATGGTTCTGCCCTCAAGGTTTGTTGCCGATAGGTCTCAGCGGTCACATTCAAGCGCAATTCTGAGGTTAAGTCTTCGCGTTCTAAGGTGAAATCTTTAACGCTGATAATCCGATGTAAACCAGCGATTTGTCCAATAAATTGACCGATTTGATGATAACCGCCTTGCAAATCAAATCGCATCGGTAATGCGGTGTAGAATTCACGCGGCTGTGACGGTAGCCATTCAATGCGATCGAAGTCCAGTCCGCTGCGGGTGCCTACCAAGGTAATATCATCAAGTAAACGAGCCGTTTCATCGTCATTCGGCAACATGTCTAACAAGACTTCAAGATCTTCATTGAGTTGTTCGAATTGCTCGCGATAAACCGGCAAATTGACCGCCGATTGGTATTTAATTTGGTAATCTTGCTTTAATTGGGTTTCTTTGGCTTGCTCGCGCTTGTAGGCAGCCCATTCATCGGCAAGCAAGAAGTGGTAGCCTAAGCCGACACACACGACAATGAGCAAAATCAGTGCACCAAAGCGGAAGGGTGCAGGCCAAAATGGAATTTCATTAATATCTAATTCGCGAAGGTTCATGCGCCACCTCCTGCAGCTTCATCATCAGTCATTTCTTCAGCCGGCTGCCAGAGTTGTACACTGAGACTGAAAGCACTGTATTCAGTCGGGCCAGCTTCACCTTCCGCGTCGTTCTCAATTTCACGTAGCATCGGGTTACGGAACACCTCCGAGGTACTCATCGCTCGTAAAAACTCTGATACGCGATTATTGGAAACACTGCGGCCGCGCATGTTCAAGACATTGCCACGTTTTTCCAGGGTCAAAATATGCACACCATCGGGCGTTAGCTCAGATAGCTCGTTGAGCATCCGAATCGCCGTGTTGCGGTCGCGATGCAGCGACTGAATGAGTTCCATACGATTAATAATTTCGTCTTTCTTCTTATTAATTTCCTGAATCTCAGCGATTTGCTCGTCTAGTATGGCGATTTGCGCCTCTAGGTACTGATTTCGCGCCCGTTGTTCTTGTTGATAGTCTTGCACCACGGTGTAGGCTGCAAACAGCAATCCAGCCGCAATCGCCAGTGCGATAAAGGCTTTGATGCCAAAGGCTTGTTTGGCGCGTTGACGTGCGATGTCACGCCATGGGAGCAGGTTTACGTGTGCCATGGTGTAAAACTCCGTAACGCGAGCCCAAGGGCCTCAACAAAGCGCGGTCCATGTGACTGTAAATGAGAGTATTTGTCCGGCAATGGGAAGTGCTCGAACGGGTTTAAGCTAATCACTGGATAGTCGACTTGTTCACTCATGGCTTGTGCGACCATAGGCAGCATAGCGCCACTATTGATAAGAAGCACACCCGCAAAATCTTTTTTCGGTGAGTTACTGCGATAAATTTGGATGCCGCGACTGACTTTGGCCCATAAGTTGCCCAAAAAATCTTGCACTAACAAAGGCGAGAACTCATCGACCTCATCGGAGCGTAGCTTGGCAAATAATTCGCCGTGGTCAATTTTACCTTCATCATCTAGCGCGCTGAATAATTGCCCAAGCCCACCACTTTGATAACGGGTAAACAGCACTTCGCCGCCACCAATCACAATGGTTTGTACCGCGGCGCTGCTAATATCGAGAACTAACAAAGGCAGCTTGTTGTCATACAGATCAGGGTAGAGATGCGGCATGACATGGTCGCAGGTGCGTAGAATGGCTTGGTTATCAACATCCATGATCCGCACTTTGAAGCCGGCTTCTTCGAGTGCTTGTACCCGTGTGTCGACACTCATGGTCCGCGTTGCGGTCACCAGCACACGCTGTTGGCCGGGCATGGTCGGATGTTCGCCAAGACTTTCGAAATCGTAACGAACTTCAGCTAAGGGGAAAGGAATTAGCGCTTCAGCTTCAGTCTCAATTTTTTCTGAGATGGCTTCGTCATCGAGGTCGATGCCTACCGCGATTTGTTTGGAAATCGCTTGGCTCCCAGAGACCGAGCCAACAATATCGATAGCACGTGCACTTAAAGACTTGCGCGTCTGCTTGAGCGCACGAGCGAGTTTCTCTATGTCGGTAATTTCATCGTCGGTAATCAGATTCTTGGGCAACTGGGTTTCAGCTGCGCGCACAATCTCATACGTCTCCCCTTGGGCTACGAGTTCGATTGCCTTGATTGCGTCTGTTCCGATATCGATGCCTAGACCAGGCTTTTTACCTAGACCAAACAGCCCCATAATGTTCTCCCGATGGGAATTGAAAATGGCTTATAATTTATTGTTCTTAGTTGCCACATGCTGCGCACGTCATAGTGTAAGATTTACGCAAAGAGTCTAGCAGACAATGTTAACGCGTAGGAATCTTTACGTATCGCTTTATAATAAGACGCAGTCTATAGCAATTCCTAACTATTTGTTTACAAGATAGCACCAGATCCAAAAAAGGATAAATTTTGTGAAAATCCTGAAGTGGTTAATGTATAGCCTATTTATAGCAATTGTTCTAGGGGGAATTACAGTTGCTAGCATGTATTGGTACTTCGAAGATGAACTACCAAGCGTGGCTGAATTGCGCGATGTGCGCTTGCAAACCCCGATGCAAGTCTACTCAAGCGATGGTGAATTGATCGCGCAATTCGGTGAAATTCGGCGTATTCCGGTAGCCCTCGAGGATGTGCCGCAGCCCTTAATTGACGCGTTCTTAGCGACCGAAGACCAGCGTTTTTATCAGCATTGGGGCATCGACCCTATTGGCGTGATGCGTGCGTTTGTTGACTTAGTTGTCACCGGTGAAATTCAAGGCGGTGGTAGTACTATAACGCAACAGTTGGCCCGAAATTTCTACCTTACTTTTGAGCAAACGTGGACGCGAAAAATAAAAGAGGCATTTATTGCCTTGCGGCTCGAAAGTGAACTCGAAAAAGATGAAATTCTTGAGTTGTATCTGAACAAAATCACTTTCGGGCATCGCGCGCATGGTGTCGGCGCTGCCGCCCAAGTGTATTACGGAAAAGAGCTGCAGGATTTAACGCTGGCTCAGATGGCAATGATTGCCGGCTTACCCAAAGCACCGTCAACCATGAACCCGATTTCCAACCCAACACGTGCTGAAGAGCGTCGTGCGGTGGTACTCGGGCGGATGCTGGCCGAAGATAAAATTACCGAAGCTGACTATCAGACTGCTCTAGCAGAACCGATTCGCACCCGCCTGCACGGTGCAGAAGTGACCATGAGCGCGCCTTATCTTGCTGAAATGGTCCGCGCCGAAATGGTCGCGCGTTATGGCGAAGAAACGGCTTATAACAGTGGCCTTAAAGTTTATGTGACAGCGAGCGCACAACAGCAACGGGCGGCGCAAAAAGCGGTCCAGCACAATCTCCACAATTATGATGAGCGGCATGGTTTCCGTGGTGTTGAAGCACAACTCTGGCAAGCCGAGAACGACAGCATGCCAGCGCGTGAAGAACTGCTCGAACAATTGGAGAACTTTGAGCGCATTGGTTTGACGTTGCCGGCAGTGGTGCTTGCCACCACCGAGCAAGAGGCGCAGTTGTTATTTGCAGACGGCACCGAGGCAACCTTGCCGTGGGCCGGAATGGCCTGGGCGCGACCTTACATAAACCCAGAACGCCAGGGTAATGCGCCAAGTACTGTTGCTGACATTTTTACCGTAGGTGCTGTGGTACGCGTGCGTGAAACGGACAACGGGTGGCGCCTTGCGCAGATTCCAGAACCAAGCGCGGCGGTCGTTGCACTGCGTCCAAACGACGGCGGTATCGCCGCTGCAGTGGGCGGTTACAGCTTTAAGGTGAGTCAGTACAACCGCGCAGTGCAGGCTGAGCGACAAGTGGGTTCGAATATTAAGCCCTTCATCTATTCGGCGGCGTTGGATAATGGCTTCACGCTGGCGACCTTAGTGAATGACGCACCCATCAACCAGTGGAACCCAGGCAGTGGTATTGCTTGGCGGCCGCGCAACTCGCCTGATGTTTACGATGGCCCGATACGTGTGCGCCAAGCCCTAGCGAAATCGAAAAACGTGGTATCGGTGCGCCTGCTCCGTGCAATGGGGATCGAAACTGTGGTGCAGCATTTGACCAAGTTTGGTTTTGATTACGACGAGTTACCGCGCAATGAATCCTTATCGCTGGGTTCGTCGTCGATGACACCACTTGAAGTTGCGCGTGGCTATGCAGTTTTTGCCAACGGCGGCTACTTAGTCGAACCTTATTTCATTGAACGTATTGTTGATGACAACGATGCCGAGATCTACACCGCCCGTCCGAAAGTTGCCTGCATTGAATGTGAGCCAGAACATCGTGATGTGGTGCAAGCACCGCAGGTAATCTCTGAACAAAATGCCTTCTTGGTGACGCAAGCGATGAATTCAGCGGTGTGGGGCGGCGGTAGTTGGGCACACAAAACCGGTTGGAATGGGACTGCGTGGCGCATCCAACGCTCGGATGCCATCATCGACAAAGCCGGTCGCAACATCGTCGGTAAGACAGGTACCACCAATGATGTTAAAGATACCTGGTTCTCGGGCTATGTATCGGGACTCGTGACCACTGGCTGGGTCGGTTTCGATAATCTCGAACGTGCCCTTGGTAGCACCACTATGAACAGTAATCTTGATAGTTCAGAACAAGCGATCAGTGGCACCGAAGCCGGTGCGAAAACGGCCCTGCCAATGTGGATTGAGTTTATGGAGGGAGCGATTTCACAAGTCGCAGCCGAGCCATTCGAAGTGCCTCCGGGCCTTGTTATGGCGCGCATCGATCTGGCAACCGGCAAGTTGAGCCGAGCCAATGACTACACCACACGTTTCGAGTATTTCTTGCCGGGTACGGCGCCAAAAGAATACGTTGATGACAAGTCGTCAACAACCGTGTTCGGTGATGACGACTCGATTTTCTAAACCTTTATTTGGCTTTTGCGAGGCGGCTTAGCAGTTGGTTCAAATCTGACTGCACGCCGCCAGCGGTGACTTCTTTACCGGCACCTGGACCACTGATCACCAACGGCATCTCGTGATACCAATCGGTATAAATCACGAAAATATTCTCGCCTGGAATCAAGTTCGCCAACATGTCGCCCTCAGGAATGTATTCAATGCCGACCCGCGCCCGTACGCTGTCGTCATCCTGCACTGCGAAGCTGGCGAGTAAGCGCGGTACTTTAGCGGTCTTTTGCGCATCTGCGTAGAGATCTTGCATACCGTCATCGAGTTCTGGTAAGCGCTGCATAAACTCTTCGAGCGGGATTTCCGCAAGGTGTTCGGGCAGCAGGCTGTCGACATCGATATCTTTCCAGTCCAAGCGCAAACCAATCTCACGGGCGAGTATCAACAGCTTGCGAATAATGTCTTGGCAGGACAAATCTTCGCGCGGATCCGGCTCTGTTAAACCGCGTTGTTTGGCGTCACGCACCAGATCGCTAAATTTCACGTCGCTATTAAAGTTCTCGAACAACCACGACATGGTGCCCGAGAAAATACCGGAAATGCTGCGAATGGTGTCACCTGAATTGCGCAGGTCATTGAGCGCATAATTCAGTGGCAAGCCAGCACCCACGGTGGTGTTGTAATACCACTCACGCTGATACTCTTGCTGAATCGTGCGAATTTCGCTGTATTGGCTCTCGTTCGACGCGCCGGCGCGCTTGTTGGCACTAATGATGTGCAAACCGTTCGCGAAAAAGCTCGGATACAACTGTGCCACCGCGATGGCATCGGTCAAATCGAGCATCACCAGCTCATCATATGGCGCGTTCGGCAATTCAGGGATCAGCTGACTCATTTCGTAGGGGCGCGCCAAACGTTCAAATTGATCTTGCCAGTCGGTCAAATCAAGGCCGTTGTAGTCGAGCCACATCTGCGTCGAGTTGAGAATACCGATAATGCGTACATCCATTTGCTCGTTGATGCGTTCACGCAAGCGGCGATACAGCGACAGCCAAGCGCTACCGATATTACCGCGGCCGACCACCAGTACGCCAAGGCTACGGCGGTGATTAAACAACTGACTGTGAATACGGTTCAGTAGGCGATTGTCGAGCTTCTGTTCAAGAATCGCGACCACCGCGTTATTGTCAGGCGTCAATGCCAAGCGCCGTAGGGCCTGTTCGCTAACTTCTTGTTTAAACACACCGAACTGTTCAGTTTCTTGGATACGATTGCCGACCAACGCCAACATCGCATACCCGGTCAGTTGGCTAGCGTTATTTTTGCTATCGACCTGCTCCAACCAGCCCGTCATGTAATCTTGATGGTTTTGGTGATAGGCATAGTAGGCCTGATGCTGGGCAATTTCGTTCCAGCTAATCAGCGGTGTCAAATCCAGCTCTTCAAAGGCTTCAATGAGCTTGGCATCGCGCAAGTCGACGCGGAACAAAACAACGTCGGCAAGCGCAGTAAGCACTTTACCGGTGGGTTCGGTGTCTTCGTATTGGCCGATGCGAGTTTGTTGGTTCTCGACTTTTAGGCTTGAGCGTACGGCAATCACCATGCGGTCACGATTCACCGGTTGAAAGGTGCGTGGGTGCAACACGGGGCTGCCCAAACGGGCGAGTTCTTCGGCCTCGCGCCAATCGAGAATCGGTAAGCTGACGACGCGCTCAACTTTACGTGGATCGGCAGAATAAACGCCGGCGACGTCTTTCCAAATCGTGACTTGCTTGGAGTCAATCAGGCTGCCGACCAAGGTGGCAGAATAGTCGCTACCGTTGCGGCCGAGAATCAATGAGCGTCCGCCGGGGTCGCTACAAATAAAACCGGTGACAATAAAGCGGGTGCCAGCATGCGGGGCGATGCGATTCAACAAACCTTCACGTGAGACCTCAACGCGAATCAAGGGCTCCGGTGCGTCATCCGCGACTAAGAAGCTACGCGCATCGATGTAGTCAGCACGAATGCCTTGTTGTTGCAGCAAGGCGGCCAATAGGCGTGCCGACCATAACTCACCATAGGAAAGTAACTCTGGGCGATTTTTGATCTCTTCACCACCGGCTAACCAGTTCCACCAGCGGCTGAAGTCCTGTTTGGAAGCCTCCATGACGCTTGTGAAGATTTCACCGCTTAGTAACTCAGTAATCAAGCCCTGTTGATACTTTTCTAGCTGTTTCAACAACACTTCAGCCATACCGAAGTCGTCAGTTTCATCGCCTTCTTCTTTGGCGTCAATGATCGCCAAAATACGGTTGGTGGTATCGCCAGCGGCAGACACTACGACTAAATCACTAGCTCCGGCATACTCCGTAACGATGCGGGCAACGCGACGATAGCAATAGGCATCAGCGAGGCTGCTACCCCCGAATTTGTGAACCTGTACCTGTTCGGCAACGGCTTCGATTTGTGCGGTTGAAACCTCTAAAGTCATGATGCGTCTGCGTTCTCCAGTATGCGAGTATCAAAGTATAAAAGTTGCGATTATACGGTGAGCGAACTGTGCAATAAAGCGTCTTGACCCAAGGTTAGCAGAATTAAGCCGTATAGACAGCTAAGCGTATAAAGTTGACGGAATGTTTTTGCACGGTACAATTCACTGGTGTACACAATAACAACAGCAGGGGCGCAAAATGGAGTGGGATGGCGAGTATATCTATCCGTATGTAGAACACGGACAAAAAAGTGAGAAGGTAAAGAAGATTACCGTCTCAATTCCTACCCGTGTACTGAAAGTGCTGACCGACGAGCGCACCCGTCGGCAAGTCAAGAATTTACGTCATGCCACCAACAGCGAATTGCTCTGCGAGGCGTTTTTACATGCCTTCACTGGGCAACCGCTGCCGGAAGACGACGACTTGCGTAAAGACAATCCACACAAAATTCCAGCATCGGTGCGCGACGAATTAAAACGCCGCGGTTTGCCGATTCCAGCCGACGACGAGCTCGAGTAACCTAGAGCAGATACTCGAGCGCGGTTTCGTCGCAGTTATCTTTGCGTGGACACAATTCGCAGTCTTTCATGACTTTTTCTGGCAGCTTATCTTTGACCGTCAGGCGGAAGTTAAGCTTGCCAAAAAATTCGGGTACGCGGGTCAGGACGATGGTTCGCGTAATCCCCAGTTCACGGGCTTTCCATAGCAAAAACGCCACTAATTCAGCCCCCATGCCTTTACCTTGCGCCTGCGGGAACAAACCCAGACTGCGAATTTCTGCTAAGCCGGTGCTGTACACGTAAAGTGCGGCACAACCTACCACCTCATCGTCAATTTCCGCTACCGCAAAGCTCTGGATCGCTTGCAACACATCGGCTTTATCGCGCGGCAAGTTTTCGCCTTGCGCCGCCCAGTAAGCAATCAATTCACAGATCTTATCGGCGTCGCTCAAGCGTGCTTGCCGCACGTGTTTGCTGGCGGCCTCTGCGGCATGCAACCAATCGTTGGCATGTTTTAATGCGGTTTTAATCGCACTTGGCGCGGTACCGCCGATTGCGCGACGTTGCTCTAGTCCGTAATCAAGTTCGAGGAACGCGTAGACATCTGGCTCGATTAAGTCAGAAAAGCCACGTAACGTGTCGATATCGAGATCTTCGAGGGGCTGCCCTTGCTGCTGGGCGAAGAGCACGGCTTGACCGGTAACATGGTGGGCGTCGCGGAACGGCATGCCTTTGCTGACCAGGTAGTCGGCAAACTCGGTGGCGTTGCTGTAACCCAATTGGGCTTGTTGCTTGGCATGGGCCTCGTTGACGCTGAGTTCTGGCATGGCAAAAGCCAGCATCTGCAAGCACTGTTGATAAGTTTGCAGGGCATCAAACAGACCTTCTTTGTCTTCTTGCATGTCTTTGTTGTAGGCCAGTGGCAAGCCTTTCAACGTGGTTTGTAGGGCATGTTGGTGGCCCAAAACACGTCCCGCTTTACCGCGTAATAATTCGAACAAATCTGGGTTCTTTTTCTGCGGCATCAGTGACGAGCCGCTACTAATCCGGTCACTCATGGCAAAACAACCCGACTCACCAGAGCAATAGAAGATCACGTCTTCGGCAATGCGCGACAAGTGCAGCATGCCGGTCGCCGCGCAGTGCAATATATCCAACGCGAAATCACGGTCTGAAACGCCATCGAGACTATTTTCGCTGGCATAGCGGAAGCCCAGTTCGTGAGCTAATGCTTCGCGGTCGATAGCAGCTGTGGTGCCGGCCAGTGCACCGCTACCGAGTGGGCACACATCGGCGCGCTTACGCATTTCTTTCAACCGACTGACGTCGCGTTGTAGCATCTGCACATAAGCCAGTGCCCAATGCCCTGCCATGATCGGTTGCGCCCGTTGCAAATGGGTATAGCCAGGCAACGGCGCTGTTTGGTAGCGCTCCGCAAACAGCATCAACTGCTGAATGGCCGCGAGGTTGGCATTAATGAGCTGTTCGCAGGTTGCCTTACAAAACAAGCGCAGGTCGGTGGCGACCAAATCGTTGCGGCTGCGTCCGGTATGCAGCCGCTTGGCGGTGGCACCGATTTTGTCGATCAGCTGGGCTTCGACCCAACTATGAATGTCTTCAGCGTCACTACTGAGCGGCAGCTCTGGATGCGCTTGGACAGCCTTCAGCAAGTCGCCCAAGGCGTCATGCAACTGCTGTTGCTCAGCGCTGGTGAGTAGTCCCGCCTGTTGCAAGCTCTTCGCCCATGCTTGCGACGCTTGAATATCAAACGGCGCAAGCACGTAATCGAAGCGCAACGAATCGTTAAACTGTTTGAACTCAGCAGCACTAGGTGCGCTGAAGCGTCCACCCCATAAACTCATGACGATGCCTCATCGGATTGCTGATGGAGAGCGCGGATCCGCGCTGCGAGACTGTACAGCCGGATAAAACCTTCCGCATGCTGTTGATTATAGACTTCGTCTTCGTCAAAGGTAGCAAAGGCATTGGAATACAGGCTGTTCGGTGAACGTTTTTGGGTCACCGTAACTTGGCCTTTATAGAGCTTGACCACGATGTCACCGGTCAGCGGTTCGGCCAACTTGTGTGCTGCCGCGAGCATGACTTCGCGCAGCGGCGTAAACCAGCGCCCATCATAGAGCAGCTGGGCAAACTCGTTGCCTAAACGGATGCGATAATCTTGCGTGGTGCGATCCAGTACCAGACTCTCGAGTCCCTGTAGCGCAGCGAACAACACCGCACCCGCAGGAGTTTCGTAGCAGCCCCGAGATTTCATCCCGACCAAGCGGTTTTCCACCATGTCCAACCGGCCAACGCCATGAGCGCCTGCTACTTTGTTGAGCGCTTCGATAGCGCTGACCGGCTCAATCGCCTCACCATCGAGTGCCACCCATTCGCCCTGCTTAAATGACAAGGTTAGATATTCTGGGGTGTTCGGCGCAGCTTCAGGTTCTGCGGTCCAAGTCCATACCTGTGCTGTAGGTGCATTCCATGGATCTTCTAGCTCACCACCCTCGGTAGAAATGTGCCATAAGTTCGCATCACGGCTATAGATTTTGGTTGCCGATGCACTGCAAGGAATGTTGCGCTCGGCCAAATAGGCCAATAGCTGCGGGCGACTGCGCATACTCCACTCACGCCACGGCGCAATCACATGCAAGTCGGGCGCCAGCGCGGCGAAGGCTGACTCGAAACGGACTTGGTCGTTGCCTTTACCGGTACAACCGTGGGCAAGGGCATCGGCCCCTACTGCCCGAGCTACCGCGACTTGCGCTTCGGCAATGATCGGCCGCGCTAGGGCGGTACCGAGTAGGTACTGACCTTCGTAGATCGCACCAGTTTTCAACGTTGGAAAGATCACTTCATTGACGAATTTCTCTTTTAAGTCAACGATATGGCAGCTACTTGCGCCAGAAGCGATGGCTTTTTCTTCAACTCCCGCGAGCTCTTCGTCGCCTTGGCCTACATCAGCGACAAAAGCGACCACTTCGCAGTCATAGTTTTCTTTTAACCACGGCACAATCGCCGAAGTATCAAGACCACCTGAGTAGGCCAAAACAACTTTTTTTACAGATTTTTGCGTGCTCATGCGGTCACTCCAGCAATTAATTCAACTAAAACGGCATTTTGTGCGTGTAAACGGTTTTCGGCTTGATGCAGCACCAAGGACTGCGGGCCATCAATGACTTCGGCAGTGACTTCACGGCCACGATAGGCTGGCAAGCAGTGCATAAAGTACTTAGCACCCAACTGCTGCATTAAATCTTGATTCACCTGAAACGGTGCGAAGTCATGCATGACCTGATTGGTGTCGCGTTGTTGCCCCATCGAGAACCAAGTATCGGTATAAATAGCATCAGATTGTTGCAACTGTTTGAAATCGTGATGCAGGGTCACACTACCGCCATTAGCAGCGGCAACTTGTTGTGCTTGGGCCAGCAAATCAGCGCGGGGTTCATAGCCTTCTGGCGTCACAACTTGCAGGGTCATACCCGCGGCGGCGGCGGCCGCCATCAGCGCGTGGCAAACGTTGGCGCCGTCGCCGATATAGGTCAAAGTGACTTTGCTTAGGTCGCCGAGTTGCTCTTTAAGCGTGAGCAGGTCAGCCAAAGCTTGGCACGGATGACACTCATCGCTTAACGCATTGATGACCGGCTTACCCGATGCGGCAGCAAGTTCATCGAGCGTTGCTTGCGAATAGACACGAGCGACAATAGCATCGTGCCATAGCGCAAGGTTGGCACCGACATCGCTGGCGGGCTCACGTTCACCCATTAGGTTCGCAGCCTCCAAATAAATACTATGGCCGCCCAAGCGGTTAATGCCAGCGGCGAAGCTAGCGCGGGTGCGCAACGACGGCTTCTCAAATACCAACGCGATACTCTTGCCTTGTAAATAATGCTGCCACGCGCTAGGCCGCTGCTTAATGGTCTGCGCCAAATCTAATAAGTGGGCAACCTGTGCGCTATCAAGTGAGCGCATCGTTAATAAATCATGCATGGGTTCTTTCCAAATTAAATAAATTGCGAATCCTGAAGTCAGGAACGACTCGGCGAATTAGTTACGAATGCGGGTACCGGCAGCTTCACCCTTTGCCAATCGGGTCAGCGCGTTGGCGTCTTGCCAACCGGCCACCGCGATGCTTCGTCGCGATGTTCGGGCTGCCAGTAGCGCTGCTTCAAGCTTCACCACCATGCCGTCCCGCACGACTTGGTCGGCGATCAGCTGGGGCGCATCAGCGGCACTAATGTGTTCGATAAGCGTGCCGTTGGCATCGAGAATGCCGGGCACGTCAGTGAGGAGAATCAAGTCAGCGCCGAGTACTTGGGCAACCACCGCAGCGGCAAGATCAGCGTTAACGTTAAGGCGTTGACCGTCAGCGCTGGCTCCGAGTGAGCTGACAATGGGTAAATAATCTTGATCGAGCAGCAGTTGCAGCAAACGGCTATCGCCGGGCTGCGGAATACCCACCGCACCACGCGCCGTATCAATGGTGCACACGGCGGTGCCACCAGCCTGCAGGGTCAGGCCAACTGCCCGTAAGCCGAGGGTTTGTGCTAAGCAGCACAATTGACTATTGATATCGCCAGCAAGCACGCCTGCCACAATTGGAATATGGACTGCTGGCGTCACCCGTTGTCCGGCGGTTTTGCTTGAGCTTTCGCCTAATTGGGTGAGCAAAGCTTGCACTTGATCGCCACCACCATGCACCAGCACCAATGGCCGCAGCGCCGCCAAGCGTTGCACGGTGTGCATTAATTGCTGCAGTGATTGCGTATCGGTAAGTACTCGACCGCCCACTTTAACCACCAGCGGCGTACTCATAGCACCGCTCCCAGCTGCAGCAAACCAGTGGTGCTGGGCAGACTAAAATATTGGTTGGCCAGTTGTAGTGCCTGCGCCGCCGCCCCTTTGAGTAGGTTATCGATGGCCACACAGACAATCAGCTGTTGTTGATGCTGTTTATAGTAAATATCGCAAAAGGGTGTGCCGGCCACTTGCTGAATGCTCGGTGGCTTTTGCACCATGCGCACCAGTGGTTGATCGGCATAACAGGCGGCGTAGCTATCTTCAATAGCGCTGGTGCGCACCTCGTCTTTCAGGTGCAAATAAATGGTCGCTAAAATACCGCGCTTGAAATTGCCAAGGTGGGGCACAAATAACACCTCGCGCCCGACGGACTGGGCGATTTCTGGCTGATGCCGATGGCTTGCAATACCGTAGGCCTGTAGGCTGACTTCGCAGAAACTGGTGTGCGGCTGTGCTTTGCGTCCCGCGCCAGAAACGCCACTCACGGCATTGACGATCGGTACACAGTTATCACTGAGTAATTGACGAATGGGGCGTATCGCTAGTGCTGCTGCGGTGGGGTAGCAACCCGGCACGGCGATTAACGGCTCATGACCATTCAATTGCGAAAATTCGGCTAAACCATAAGGCACAGCTTGTGACAACTTGGGCTGGGCAAAGCCATAAGCTTCTTGATGTACGGCAGGATTCTTCAGTCGAAAAGCGCCGGATAGATCGAATACCACAATACCTTGCGCCACGAGTAAGGGGGCAAGTTCCGCGCTGGCTTCGTGGGGCAGCGCCAAAAAAGCCACTCGAACCTGTTGTGCGAGTTGCGGCAACAGGTCCGAGTGCCAAGGCTGCAGAAGAACATCACAACGCCCTTGTAACTGCGGATACAGGGCGCTAATTGATTCTGCTTCACGTGCGCTAGAGCCAAATGCATAGGCCAACGAAAAAGTTGGGTGATTATGCAATAACCATAAAAGCTCAACGCCACTATAGCCACTTGCTCCAAATACAGCGCATTGTATGGTTTCTTGCTTCGTCATTTCCGATCAGTTGTTGGCTTAAAAACAACTGAATTATAGTGAATAGAAATTCACAAAACAAGCATAAGTATTAATTTTTATTGCGTTTGAGCTCAAGCAACAAAGCCACCAGCCCAAACACTCCGAAAAAGAGTCCAAGTGCTTGCATTAAAGTGTTCTGCCAGCGTGGCTCAGCGAACGTCTTTTTCAGGTAATAGGTTCGCGTAAAACCGTCATTCGGGGCATTCTCAATCGGTTCATTGAACTGCTCACCGCGATAGTGGCGGAGTAATTGGATTTTTCGGTCCTCGCGCTTGATCATCTCGTTGGCAAAAGCGTTCTTTTCATCCTGGGTGGGGAAACTCAAGCGGTGCCATGCATAAAAAATGTCCGGTCGCTCGCCAGGCATGACCAGCCCCGGTGAGTTGTATTCATAAACGCTGTCATCAAACACCAAGGCTTGCTGACCGAGATAAAACAATGGCACGGCAATGGCGATAAAGAACACCGCTATGTAAGTGCGCAGCCGTGCATGCACTTGGCGCTGCACCGAATGTTCACGTAACCATTGATGCACATCGGGGAGTTGCCTGAGCTTGGCATGTAGATAGCTCTTGTCGAGCTGGGTGAGTACGTCATCCACCGAAAGCTCGAGCGCGCTTAGCCAAGCGGCAAAGATAGCATCTGAAGGCAGCGAACGATCACCTTCAAGTTTCGATAAATAAGATTGCTCGATCCCCATCTTTTCAGCGAGGTCGGCTTGGCTCAATTGCTGTTGAGCGCGGTGTTGTTTGAGGAGGTCACCTAAAGTCATATCCATATTCCAAGTTGCTGATTGAAAATGCCATTCTTGGTAATTCCAACCAGCATAGGAACATGAATATCAGCGACTATCTAGGAATAATCGTCAGTTTTTGCTGAAATTTTAGTCATTCATATAGTTTTTTGGTAAATCGATACGTGCGGCACCCGAGGCGACCGCAGCTTCAGCAACTGCTTTTGAAACTCGGGTTTTCAAGCGTGGGTCAATCGGTTTGGGGATGATGTAATCGACGCCGAACTCAAGTTTGTCGACACCGGCTGCTTTCAACACCGCTTCTGGTACTGGCTCTTTGGCTAACTGACGAATCGCCTCAACCGCGGCAATTTTCATTTCATCATTAATCGATTTCGCGCGAACATCGAGCGCACCCCGGAAAATAAACGGGAAGCACAATACATTATTGACCTGATTCGGATAATCAGAGCGTCCAGTTGCCATAATCAAATCGTCGCGCACGCCATGGGCAAGCTCTGGTTTAATCTCGGGGTCTGGATTTGAACAGGCGAAGATAATGGGCTTGTCCGCCATTAGCTTTAACGCCTCAGGGCTCAACAGATTCGGACCGGAAACACCGACAAATACGTCAGCTTCGGTAATCACGTCTTCAAGCGTGCGTTTGTCGGTGTTATTGGCAAACAATGATTTATACGGATTCAAATCATCCCGGCGAGTGTGAATCACGCCTTTTGAATCGAGCATGTAAATATGCTCACGCTGCGCGCCGCACTTGATCAGCAGTTCCATACAGGCAATCGCCGCTGCCCCCGCACCTAAGCAAACGATTTGCGATTTACGTAATTCTTTACCTTGAATCTCCAGCGCGTTTAGCAAACCGGCGGCGGTGACAATCGCGGTGCCGTGTTGGTCATCGTGAAAAATTGGCACATCACAACGCTCGACCAAGGCTTCTTCAATTTCGAAGCATTCGGGTGCCTTGATATCTTCAAGGTTCACCCCGCCGAAGCTGTCGGCGATGTTGGCGACCGTGTTGATAAAGTCTTGGGTGGTGCGGTGGGTGACTTCAATGTCAATCGCATCGAGTCCAGCAAACCGCTTGAACAATAGCGCTTTACCTTCCATGACGGGCTTCGATGCCATCGGGCCGAGATTGCCTAAGCCTAAGATAGCCGTACCGTTGGAAATCACTGCCACCAAGTTGCCCTTAGCGGTATAGCGATAGACGTCGTCGGGGTTTTCGGCAATGGCGCGCACCGGCTCCGCCACCCCAGGACTGTAGGCAAGGGCTAAGTCTTTGCTGGTCTCAGCCGGCTTGGTCAGCTCAATGCTAATTTTGCCGGGAGTTGGGTATGCGTGATAGTCGAGTGCCTGTTTGCGAAAATCTGCCATGAAGTTACGTACCTTGTAGCCTAGAAGTGACCGCAATAGTCAACATTCATTAAGTGAATAGCTGCCATTGTAGAGGCTTGGTACGGAATAACAAATCTTACCTCATAGAACGCGTGCCGATTGCAGTCACGTAAAAGCAAGATAAGTGTAAAGGTGCACAAAAACACACCAGGGGTAAAGTCAATATAGCTAGTGTCTGGGGCGGCAATGGCCATAAAAAAAGGCGCCTTTTGGCGCCTTTTCTTGAATTTTTCGCAGTAAGTCGTATTTTACGAAGACTTCTTGCTACCCAACACGCTGAAACGCTTGTTGAATTTGTCGATACGACCACCAGTGTCAACAACGCGTTGTTGGCCAGTGTAGAACGGGTGACACTCTGAACATACGTCAAGGTGCAATTCGCCGCCTTTGGTCGAACGGGTCACGAAAGTGTTGCCACACGAGCAGCTAACTTTCATTTCTTCGTACTTAGGATGAATACCTGGTTTCATAGGGGTTACCTCAGTTAGGCCGCATCGCCATCCGATCTGTTGCCGGACACCATACGTGGTTAAAATTACGACTTATCGTCATTAAATAGGGCGCGAATTCTACCCGAAGGCAAAGTAATGATCAAGCATTGGATCTCGCTTGCGCCAAGTCGCGCCACACCGCACAATAGCCGTTATGCCAAGCCCATCGAACCACGCTGACAATTCTGCTGCAGCCAGCACCGTTATTCAAGTAGCGGTGCCAGTGCCGCTTGCCCGCGCTTTCGATTATGATTGTGCCAGTGCTCCCGAAATAGGTGCACGCGTAAAAATACCCTTTGGCAACCGGCAGTTGGTGGGTGTGTGTTTGGGGGTGGCGCAGCAACCCGATCCGCAAGTGAAACGCAAAGCCGTGCAACAAGTGATCGACCCAGAAGCGGTATTTACTCCCGCTCTGTGGCGACTCCTGCATTGGGCCTCCGACTACTATCAGCACCCGTTAGGGGAAGTGCTGCACCATGCGTTACCGGTGTTATTGCGCCAAGGCGAAGCGGCCAACTATCAAACCACCCAAGGCTTTCGCGTGACGGCGCAGGGTGCTAGTTGTGAGCTCAACGAACTACGGCGGGCGCCACAACAACAGCGGCTGCTGGCGGCGCTGCGCAAAGGCGTGTTGTTGCGCCGTGACATCAGTGCACAAGAATTTTCCGCTGCTGCACTCAAGGCTTTGCAGGATAAACAACTTATTGAAGTGTTCACCTATCAACCGGTGGGTGATGGTGAATGGGCATTTGCAATCGGTGCCGAACCTCTGCAGTTGAATCCGGAGCAAGCCTTAGCAGTGGCGGCCATCGGCGCAGCGCGCAAGCCACAAACTTACTTGCTCGAAGGGGTGACCGGCAGCGGCAAGACCGAAGTCTATTTGCAAGCTATGGCAGACGTGTTGCGCCGCGGTAAGCAAGTGTTGGTAATGGTGCCGGAAATCGGCTTAACACCGCAAACGCTGCGGCGTTTTCAGCAGCGCTTCCAAGTGCCGATCGTGATGTTGCATAGCGCCCTTACCGATCGGGAGCGGCTCGATGCGTGGCTTGATGCAAAAAATGGCAACGCCGCCATTGTCATCGGCACCCGTTCAGCAGTCTTCACCCCCTTCGCGAAACTCGGCATGATCATTGTCGATGAAGAGCACGACAACTCGCTCAAACAACAAGATGGTTTCCGCTATCACGCGCGTGATCTGGCGGTGGTGCGCGGTCAGCAAGAACAGGTACCGGTTATTTTGGGAACTGCGACACCAGCGCTTGAGACTTTGAACAATGCGCTGCAACAACGTTATGTGCACTTGCAGTTGACCCAGCGTGCTGGGCAAGCGAAACCGGCTCGGCAAACCGTGCTGGATATCAAAAATATGCCGCTTAAAGCGGGGCTATCGGTGACCTTGATCGACCGTATGCGGACAGAACTAGAACGCGGTCAGCAAGTGCTAGTGTTTTTGAATCGGCGCGGCTATGCACCGTCATTGCTGTGTCACGAGTGCGGCTGGTTGGCGCAATGCCGGCGCTGTGATGCGTATTACACCGTGCACCAACGTCAGCACATGTTGCAGTGCCATCACTGCGGCGATCAACAACGCTTACCGCTGCAATGTCACGATTGTGGTTCGACCCAACTGGTCGGCCGTGGGGTCGGTACTGAGCAATTAGAGCAAACCCTTGCCGAGCTGTTTCCAGACTATCCAGTGCTGCGCATTGATCGCGACAGCACCCGGCGTAAAGGCAGTTTGCAGAAACATCTGACCGATGCCACCGAAAACAAATTCCCCATTCTGGTCGGCACGCAAATGATCGCCAAAGGTCACCATTTTCCGCACGTGACCTTGGTCGCCTTGCTGGATATTGATGGTGCTTTATATAGTGCGGATTTTCGTGCCGCCGAACGGCTCGGGCAGCTGATAACCCAAGTCGCCGGACGCGCTGGGCGGGGCAGTCAACAGGGCACAGTGGTTTTGCAAACCCATCACCCCGAACATGATTTGCTGCAGGACTTAGTGCACAACGGTTACTCTGCTTTTGCACGCTCCTTGTTGCAAGAACGCAAACTGACGCAACTACCGCCATTTGGCCAGTTGGCATTGTTTCTAGCCGAAGCCCATGATGCTCAGCAAGCCCTCCAAGCTTTGCAAATGATTGCCGCGCAAATCCCGCAACATGCAGATTTAGTCGTGCTGGGACCGATGCCAGCAGTGATGGAGCGCCGCGCTGGTCGCTACCGCTATCAGTTGCTGTTACAGTGTCAACAACGCGGCCTGCGGCAACAAGTGCTCCAGCATGTGTTGCCCAAGCTAGAAGCACTGGCTGAATTACGCAAAGTACGCTGGTCGTTGGACGTAGACCCGCAGGACTTTAGCTAGTAAAATGCCGCGGTTTCCCGACAACGAAAGGTTAAAGGCATGAAAGAGCAGTTGGAACAATTGTTAGCGGCCGCGGTGGCCACCCTGAAACAACAAGGCAGCTTACCCGCTGAGCTTGCCCCACGGATTCAGTTAGACCGCCCACGCGACAAGAGTCATGGCGACTTTGCCACCAACTTAGCGCTGATGCTTGCCAAACCAGCGGGTATGAACCCACGAGCCTTGGCCGAAGCGCTGATTGCCGCATTGCCGAGCAATAATTTAGTGGCCGAAACCACCATTGCCGGGCCTGGGTTTATTAACTTTGTCGTGAGTCAACAACAACTATTGCAGCAACTTGAGCATGCCTATCAAGATGCCAAGGTTGGCGTAGCGCCAGCCGAACAAGCAAAACGCATTGTCATTGACTATTCATCGCCAAACCTCGCCAAAGAAATGCACGTGGGTCACCTACGTTCAGCGATTATTGGTGATGCAGTTGCCCGCATTGAAGAGTTTCTCGGCCACACCGTCATTCGCCAAAACCATGTCGGTGACTGGGGCACCCAGTTTGGAATGTTGCTGGCGCACATGGAAGAGCTCGAAGGTTCAGAGCTGGAGATGGAACTCAGTAACCTTGAAACCTTCTACAAAGCAGCCAAAAAACGTTTCGATGAAAGCCCCGAGTTTGCCAACCGTGCGCGTGAGCTGGTGGTGGCATTACAGTCAGGTGATGCCAAATGCCGTGCGCTGTGGCAGCAGTTTATTGATGTGTCGTTGAGTCATTGTCAAGAAGTCTATGACCGCTTAGGGGTGCAACTGACCCGCGCTGACGTGATGGCGGAAAGCGCCTACAACGATGATCTGGCGCAAGTGGTTGCCGACCTGCGAGCACAAGGTTTGTTGGTGGAAGACCAAGGCGCACAATGTGTGTTCTTAGACGAATTCAAAAACAAAGACGGCGAAGCCTTACCGGTTATCGTGCAAAAGTCAGGCGGCGGTTACCTGTATGCAACCACCGATTTGGCAGCGGTGCGTTATCGCCAAAACCAATTGGGTGGTGACCACCTGATGTATTTTGTGGACCAACGCCAAGGTCTACACTTTCAACAAATTTTCACCTTAGCACGCAAGGCCGGGTTCGCTCGTGCCGACCTACAAATGGACCACTACGGTTTCGGTACCGTAATGGGTAAAGACGGCCGCCCGTATAAAAGCCGCGATGGTGGCGTGACCAAGTTAGCGGACTTGCTCGATCAAGCAGAGGCGCGTGCTTTAGCCTTAGTGCAAGACAAAAACCCAAGCTTAAGCCCGGCCGAACAAGCCGAGATCGCCAAAGTTGTCGGCATTAGCTCGGTTAAATACGCTGATTTATCGAAAAATCGGACTAGCGATTACATTTTCGACTGGGACACCATGCTCAGCTTTGAAGGTAACACCGCCCCCTATCTGTTGTATGCGTATACTCGAGTCATGAGTGTGTTCGCTAAAGCGGGCGTGGCGCCAACCGCAATTACCGGTGGCTTCATTATCGAAGACGAACGTGAACAAGCCTTGGCGAACGTGTTGGTGCGCTTCAACGAAGTGGTGCACAGCGTGGCCAACAAAGCCATGCCGCATTTCTTGTGCGGCTACTTGTTTGAGCTGGCGGGAGCGTTTTCCAGCTTCTACGAAGCCTGCCCAATTTTGCAGGCGGAGCAAGCAGAAGTGCAGCAAAGTCGCTTGAAGTTAGCCGCATTAACTGCGAAAACCTTACAACAAGGTCTGCAATTACTAGGTATTCAAACACTGGACAAGATGTAAGCATGGATTACGCCAATCGCAAACGCCCGCCGCAACGCAAACCGAAAGGCAAAGTTAGCGGCAAGAAGAACCAAGCTCCACAGCGTCAAGTACCCTGGGCGATGGTGGTGTTGGCGATTGTGCTGGTGCTGGCCATGGTGTTTGGCTTGCGTGCTATTTCAACTGACAATGATGCGGCCGAGCAAGTACCGTTGCAGGTGCCTGCCGCCCCCACTGGTACCCAACCGGCGGTAACTGCAGAGCCGATGCCGGAAAAGCCAGAAGAGCGCTGGCAGTACATCGAAGAGCTAGAAAACCTTGAGGTTGAAGTCGATGTGCCTGAGCGCGAGCTGGGGCCACCGAAGCTCATGCAATGCGGCTCGTTTCGCAGTCAAGCGGATGCTGAACGGCTGCGAGCGGCGATCGCGCTGCAAGGGCTGGAAAGTCAAATCTACCCATCGAACGGTGGCACTTGGTACCGAGTCGTACTCGGTCCTTACGAGACCAAGCGTGCTGCTGAGATCGATCGGCACAAGTTACAACGGGCAAGAATTTACGGTTGCCAGATCTGGAACTGGAATCTTTAACCTTCGCTACCATTGAATTCGCAGATTTCGTCCTCATAACGGTTGCATAGCAACAAGAGGATGTATGTGTGACTACTATCGTTTCAGTCCGTCGCGGTGACAAAGTTGTCATCGGCGGCGATGGTCAAGCCACGCTTGGCAACACCGTTATGAAAGGCAATGTGCGTAAGGTACGCCGCCTCTACAATGACCAAGTGATCGCTGGTTTTGCTGGCGGTACTGCCGATGCTTTTACCCTTTTCGAACGTTTTGAGCGCAAACTCGAGCAACATCAAGGCAACTTGATGCGCGCAGCCGTTGAGCTTGCCAAAGACTGGCGCACCGACCGTGCATTGCGCCGACTCGAAGCCTTGCTGGCGGTGGCCGACAAACACACCTCGCTGATTATTTCGGGGAACGGCGACGTGATTCAGCCAGAAAACGACCTGATCGCGATTGGTTCTGGCGGGCCTTATGCGCAAGCCGCAGCCCGTGCATTGCTTGAGAATACCGATCTGGGCGCGCGTGACATCGTCGAAAAAGCACTCGGTATTGCCGGCGATATTTGTATTTATACCAATGGTTTCGTGACCATTGAAGAACAGGAGTCAGTAGTAAATGTCTGATATGACCCCCCGCGAAATCGTTGATGAATTGAACCGTCATATTATTGGCCAAGACAATGCCAAGAAAGCCGTTGCGGTCGCCTTGCGTAATCGCTGGCGCCGTATGCAATTAGGTGATGACCTGCGGCAAGAAGTGACGCCAAAGAATATCTTGATGATAGGTCCAACCGGCGTAGGTAAAACCGAAATCGCGCGCCGTTTGGCGAAATTGGCGAACGCTCCTTTTATTAAAGTTGAAGCGACAAAATTCACCGAAGTTGGCTATGTTGGTAAGGAAATTGAGTCGATCATCCGCGATCTGACCGACACTGCGGTTAAGCAAACACGTGAGCAGATGATGCAAAAAGTGCGTTTTCGCGCTGAAGAAGCGGCTGAGGAACGTATTTTGGATGCCCTATTGCCGCCAGCGAAGGGCTGGGCTGACGAAGAGCAAACCAAGCCTGAACAAAGTGGTACGCGCCAAGTGTTCCGCAAGAAATTACGTGAAGGTCAGCTCGACGATAAAGAGATCGAAATCGATATTGCGATGCCGGGTATGGGCGTCGAAATCATGGCCCCGCCAGGCATGGAGGAAATGACTTCGCAATTGCAAAGCATGTTCCAAAACCTGGGCAAAGAGAAAAGCAAGCCACGTAAGCTGAAGATCAAAGATGCGTTCAAGCAGTTGGTCGAAGAAGAAGCGGCGAAAATGCTCAACCCAGAAGAAGTGAAGGAACAAGCCCTTCATTCGGTGGAGCAGAACGGCATCGTGTTTTTGGACGAAGTCGACAAGATTTGTAAGCGCGGCGACGTCAGCGGTCCGGACGTGTCACGCGAAGGGGTCCAGCGCGATCTCTTGCCGTTGGTCGAGGGTACTACCGTATCGACCAAGCACGGCATGGTGAAAACTGACCATATTCTGTTTATTGCTTCAGGTGCTTTCCAGATGTCGAAGCCGTCGGACCTGATCCCTGAGCTACAGGGGCGTCTACCGATTCGCGTAGAACTTGATGCGCTGACCAGCGGTGACTTCGTGCGGATTCTAACCGAGCCAAATGCGTCGCTGACCACCCAGTACATTGCCTTGATGGCAACCGAAGGGGTCAATGTTGAATTTACCGAGGACGGCATTCAGCGCATTGCGGAAACGGCGTTCCACGTCAACGAGACCACTGAAAACATTGGTGCGCGTCGCTTGCACACGGTTTTGGAGCGGCTGATGGAAGATGTTTCGTTCCGCGCGAGTGACTTGCAGGGTGACACCATTCGCATTGATGCAAGCTATGTTGACGACCATCTTGGCAAGCTTGCGCAAGACGAAGATCTGAGCCGCTTTATTTTATAGCGGCTAAGCACTTACCGCGCTTTTGCCTTAGCCGATAAAGGGCTATACTGTTGGCGAAGCAACAACTCATGTGAGTTAAAGCAACCAGCAGGGGAACGGCGATGGAATACAATACTTCGGAGCTTTGCGATCTGTACCCAGACATGGTCGATGTGCTTGAACCAATGTTCATTCACTACGGTGGTCGGGTATCGTTCGGCGGTCAACTAGTGACAGTGAAGTGCTTTGAAGACAAAGGCGTCATCGAAGAAGTGGTACAACAACCGGGTACCGGTAAAGTATTACTGATTGATGGTGGCGGCTCGAATCGACGTGCACTGATAGATGTTGCAGTGGCCGAACTGGCACTCGATAACGATTGGGAAGGTATCGTTTGCTATGGTGCGGTGCGCGACGTCGATGCTTTAGATGAGCTCGATCTCGGTATCATGGCAGTGGCATCGATTCCGGTCGGCGCCCCAGCCGAAGGCACCGGTGAAGTTGACGTCGCGGTTAATTTTGCCGGCGTAACCTTCTTACCTGAAGATCATTTGTACGCCGACACGACCGGCGTGATCTTGTCACCTGAACCGCTCGACATCGAATAACCGATGTACCTAACGGCTTGTGATCCGGCTGCGTGGTGTACGCCACGGGCCGGTGAAGTCCGCCTCGGACAAACCCTTGCCGCATTGCCTGCGGTAGATTCCCTCCAGACCTACGAAACTGAACTCGCTGATGCTTGGCAACAAGGCGCGCGTATTGCGCTGCTTGGTGTTCCTGAAAGCATTGGCCCGCGAGCTAATTTAGGTCGTGGCGGTACAGAAACTGCTTGGTCTGCAGCACTGCGGGGCCTATGCAATCTGCAAGCCTCAGCGGCGATTGCCAGTCATGAATTATTGCTGGTGGGACAAGTTGAGTGTAGTGATCTGCAACAACAGGCCGCGGCACTGCGCACCAACGATGCTTCGCAACTGAACCAGCTCCGCGAACTCTGCGCACAACTCGACCAACGCGTCATGCAAGTGCTAGCGCCGCTGTTTAACAAGGGTTGGCAAGTGATACTGATTGGCGGTGGGCATAATAACGCGTACCCGCTGTTGCGTAGCCTCAGTGAAGCGGCTGCGCAGCCAGTAGCGGCAATGAATCTTGATCCACACGCTGATTTTCGTGCCCGTGAAGGACGTCACAGTGGCAATGGCTTTAGTTATGCCCACACCGAAGGCTACTTAGCGAACTATCATGTGGTCGGCTTGCACCCTGGCAAGAACAATGCCGAAAGTCTCAAGCAATTAGCGGCCGCCGGCTTCACCTATCACAGCGTGCATGAATTTTACTTGCACGACAGTCAACAGATTTTGACTGCTTGTGCCGCGCAAGCTCAGGCTTGGCAGCGGCCACTAGGAATTGAAGTCGATGTTGACGCGTTGCAAGGCGTGCCCGCCAGTGCCATTAATTTCAACGGGCTGACAATTGCACAGGGTTTTGCTTATGTGGCCACCTTGGCCGCGCTCGCGAATGTACGCTATTTACACCTTGCCGAAGCAGCCCCAAGTTTGCACCCTGCAGGGCGCGAAGCCGGCGATATGGCCTGCGCCCAATTACTGAGTGAGTTAGTACTCGCTTACCTTGCTGGCGCTCAACGACGCACCCCCTGATACCAACAACTCACTAAACGATCCGTACCGAACTGATAGCTCAGCTCGGCTGGGTCGCTGACGTTCCAGCAGCAGATATCTGCACGTAAGCCTTCTTTTAGCAAACCTCTATCCGAGTGGCCCAGCGCTTTGGCAGCGTTCACGGTGACTCCGCGTAAACATTCCTCAGGGGTCATGCGAAACAAGGTCGCACCCATTTGTAGCATCAGTTGTAAACTCAGAATCGGTGAAGTGCCAGGGTTAGCATCGGTCGCTAAGGCGATGGGTACTTGATACTGCCGCAGCAGTTCCAGTGGTGGCACCTGCGTGTCGCGCAAAAAGTAGAAGGCGCCGGGAAGCATAACCGCAACGGTGCCGCTGGCCGCCATTGCTTTAACGCCGGCTTCATCCAATTGTTCGAGGTGGTCACAGGACAACGCTTGATAGCGTGCAGCCAGTTCGCTGCCATGCTGATTGGTCAATTGTTCCGCATGCAGCTTGACCGGAAGATCGAGTGCGCGAGCGGCCACGAATACCCGTTCTGTTTGCGCCGGGCTAAAACCAACTGATTCGCAAAAAGCATCCACCGCATCGACCAACCCTTCAGCAGCAAGCGTGGGTAAGATTTCGCTGACAATTAGGTCAATGTAGTCGTCACCACGGTCACGATATTCGGGTGGCAATGCATGTGCCGCTAACAACGTTGTTGCGATGCTAACTGGATAGTCGGTGGCTAACTGTCGCGCGGCTTGCAACTGTTTGCGCTCATGCTCAAGTGACAACCCGTAACCTGATTTGATTTCGATGGTGGTCACGCCCTCACGCAATAGCGCCTCAAGCCGCGTGCGGCTCACCGCTACCAGTTCTGCTAGGCTGGCTGCACGGGTGGCGCGGACGGTCGCAGCAATCCCGCCACCTTGCGCGGCAATGTCAGCATAACTCGCACCATGCAAGCGCTGGGCAAACTCATCCGCGCGTGAACCGGCCCACACCAAATGCGTGTGGCAATCAATCAGGCCTGGGGTGACTAAGCCGCCCTCACAGTCGACGAGTTCAGTTCCAGCAGCTGGGGGCGGCGCATCGGCGCGCTCACCGACAAAGCTGATGCAACCGTCCTGTAGGTCAATCACGGCATCTTCGAGCAAACCATAACCGCTGTCTGCGTGCATGGTAGCAGCACGACAGTGATGTAAACGTTGCGATTGCGGTGCCATACAAATTTCTCCCCCTACCATCTTGTATATACAATTAGATTTGCCTACACTTTAGCACATGATTGCGCTGGCGACACCTGCTTGCAAGCGCTGGTTATCATTACAGGAAGGCACTTCGCATGGCCAAATATTCCGCAATTAAAAAGCATATTTACGACAAAATCGCCACCGGTGAATGGCCAGAGCATCACCCGGTCAGCTCGGAAAATGCCCTCGCGCTGCAGTTCAAGGTGAGTCGCATGACCGCGCGCCGCGCGCTGCAAGAGCTGGCGGACGAGGGTCTGGTATTGCGCACCAAGGGCTCGGGTACGGTGGTGGCACCAATCAAATCGCAAACCTCATTTATGGCGATTCGTAACATCGCCGATGAGATCCGTGGTCGCGAGCATGATTATCATGCCAAGGTACATGTGCTGCGCCGTGAACATGCCGACGATCACGTCGCGGAAATGCTCAACAAGCAGCCCGGCGATATGGTGTATCACTCGGTGATTAGCCATTTCGAAAACGATTTGCCGGTGCAGGTCGAAGAGCGCTACGTGAATCCTGATTTAGTGCCTGATTATTTGCAACAGCACTACGACCAAATGACGCCGCACGAATACCTGTGCGAAGTACAACCGCTTACCGAAGCCAGCCATCAAATTGAAGCCGTAATGCCATCGCATCAACTCTGTCAATGGCTACAGCTCAGTCGCCCAGAACCCTGCTTACGCATTCAGCGGCGCACCTGGAGTGCTGGCGGTGTGGTGACTTACGCAATTCTGACCCATCCTGGCTCGCGTTTTAGCCTGGGTGGGCATCTGCAATTTTCATAGAAGGAATCTATCATGAGTTTTACTCGACTCGATCCAAGTCGTTCGATTCGCGCCCCACGCGGTAGTGAGCTCACCACCTGCAATTGGCAGGTCGAAGCCGCCAAGCGCATGTTGATGAATAATCTTGACGCTGAAGTTGCCGAACACCCACAAGCACTGGTGGTGTACGGTGGTATTGGCCGCGCGGCGCGCAGCTGGGAAAGCTTCGATAAAATTGTAGAAGTGCTTGAGCGCTTGAAGCCAACCGAAACCTTGCTGATTCAATCCGGTAAGCCAGTCGGCGTGTTCCCAACCCATGAAGATGCCCCACGGGTGCTAATTGCCAACTCGAATTTAGTACCGCAATGGGCCAACTGGGAACATTTCAACGAGCTCGATAAGCAGGGCTTGATGATGTACGGACAAATGACTGCAGGCTCGTGGATTTACATCGGTTCGCAAGGCATTGTGCAGGGCACTTATGAGACCTTTGTCGCGGTCGCGAAACAGCACTTTAATGGCGATACCAGTGGCCGTTGGATCCTCACCGGTGGCTTAGGTGGCATGGGCGGTGCGCAGCCGCTTGCAGCGACCATGGCCGGCTATAGCATGCTTGCGGTTGAAGTCGACGAATCACGCATCGACTTCCGTTTGCGCACGCGTTACGTCGATCATAAAGCGACCTCGCTCGATGAAGCACTGCAATTACTCGAGCAAGCGAAGCAAGGCGGTCGCGCTATTTCAGTGGGTCTGCTTGGCAATGCCGCCGATGTCTATGCCGAATTGGTCCAACGCAACATCACACCAGACGTTGTCACCGACCAAACGTCAGCGCACGATCCATTGCACGGTTATGTGCCGCAAGGCTGGACCTTAGAGCAATATAAGCAGCAGCAAGAAGCTGATCCAACAGGTACGGTTGCTGCCGCCAAACAGGCTATGGCAGTGCAAGTTCGCGCCATGCTGACGCTGCAAGAGCGCGGTGCGGCTACGCTCGATTACGGCAATAATATTCGGCAAATGGCAAAAGACGTCGGCGTCGACCATGCCTTCGATTTCCCTGGTTTCGTACCAGCCTATATTCGTCCATTGTTTTGCCAAGGCATCGGGCCATTCCGCTGGGTAGCACTGTCCGGTGACCCTGAAGATATCTACAAAACCGACGCCAAGGTGAAAGAGCTGATCCCTGATGACCCACATCTGCACAACTGGCTCGACATGGCGCGTGAACGGATTAGCTTCCAAGGCTTGCCGGCGCGCATTTGCTGGATCGGCTTAAAAGACCGTGCGCGCATCGCCAAAGCCTTCAACGAGATGGTGCAAAGCGGTGAATTGTCAGCACCTATTGTCATCGGTCGTGACCACCTCGACTCCGGCTCGGTGGCCAGCCCGAACCGTGAAACCGAAAGCATGCTTGACGGCTCCGACGCGGTTTCTGACTGGCCGTTATTGAACGCGCTCTTGAATACCGCAGGCGGTGCCACTTGGGTAAGTCTGCATCATGGCGGCGGTGTTGGCATGGGTTATTCACAGCATGCCGGTGTCGTGATTGTCGCCGATGGTACTGACGCGGCAGCTGCCCGTATTGGTCGCGTGCTATGGAATGACCCAGGAACCGGCGTCATGCGCCATGCCGACGCGGGTTACGACATCGCCATCGACTGTGCCCGTGAACAAGGCCTCGATTTACCTATGGTGGAGGACAAAGCATGAGCACCTTGACCTTACAGCCAGGTAGTTTGACGCTCAGCGATTTGCGCAAATGGTGGCAGCAACCGCAGCAGTTGCGGCTGCATGACGATGCCAAGCAAGCAATTGACAGCTCTGCCGCCACCGTCGCTGAAGTGCTGCGCAAAGGCAAAGTTGTTTATGGCATTAACACCGGCTTCGGCTTGTTGGCAAATACCCGCATTCCACCGGAAAAGCTGGAAGATTTGCAACGTCGCATCGTGTTGTCACATGCCGCCGGTACTGGCGCGCTGATGGACGACCGAGTGGTGCGCCTGATGCTATTACTGAAGATTAACTCCCTCAGTCGTGGCTTTTCGGGCATTCGTTTGCAAGTCATCGAGCTGTTACAGCAATTATTAAATGCCGAGATGTATCCTTGTGTGCCCAGTAAAGGTTCTGTGGGCGCGTCGGGTGACCTTGCACCCTTGGCGCACTTGGTGCTGCCGCTGATCGGTGAAGGCGAAGTAAGTTATCAAGGACAGATTTTGCCGGCGCGGCAGGGTCTTGCCCAGCTAGGTTTGGAACCATTGGCGCTAGCGCCAAAAGAAGGTTTAGCCTTGCTGAACGGTACCCAAGCATCCACTGCGTTGGCGTTGCATGGCCTGTTCCAAATTGAACAGGTGTTCGGCAGTGCACTGGTCGCTGGTGCTATGTCGGTGGAGGCAGCGATGGGTTCGCGCGCCCCGTTTGACGCACGCATTCACGAGGTTCGCGGACAACCCGGACAAATCGCGGTGGCAGTGAGCTTCCGTCAGTTACTCGGTGACAGTTCTGAAATTGCCGCGGCGCATGAAGACTGTGAGAAGGTGCAAGACCCGTACTCGCTGCGTTGTCAGCCACAGGTGATGGGGGCGGTGTTCGACCAACTGCAACACGCGAGCGAGATTCTGGTGCGCGAAGCCAATGGGGTGACCGATAATCCGTTGGTCTTCCCCGACAACGGCGACATTATTTCCGGGGGTAATTTCCATGCCGAACCAGTCGCTATGGCAGCGGATATTTTAGCCATCGCAGCAAGCGAAATCGGCGCTTTGTCTGAGCGCCGTAGTGCGCTGTTGATTGACCATCACTTGAGCAATTTACCGCCGTTTTTGGTCAACGATGGTGGCGTGAATTCTGGCTTTATGCTGGCGCAAGTGACCGCTGCTGCATTGGCGTCGGAGAATAAAACCTTAGCACATCCAGCCTCGGTCGATAGTTTACCGACGTCGGCAAACCAAGAAGATCATGTGTCGATGGCAACCTTTGCCGCCCGTCGGTTGACGGATATTGCCGAAAACATTCGTGATATCGTCGCGATTGAGTTACTGGAAGCGGCACAAGGGATTGATTTTCGGCGGCCATTGCGAGGGTCAGCAGCGGTCGAACAAGCCCATGCGCTGTTGCGTGAGCGGGTGAGTTTTTACGATCAAGATCGCTATTTCGCGCCGGATATTAGCGCCACAGCAGCGTTAGTGATGAGCGGCAAACTTGCCGCTTTGGTGCAGGTAGGAGCTCGGTTAGAGGACGCTTAAGCGTCCTCTTCTTCGTCTTTTAAGGCTTGGCAGTCAACGCAGATTTCGACCTCTGGTTTGGCTGCTAACCGCGCCGCAGAAATTTCGTCGCCACACTCAATGCAATAGCCATATTCACCACTGCGCATGCGTTGCAACGCCGCTTGTGCCGTTGTTGCTGCGCGCGTGTCAGGTTGCTCGGCAACCACAGTCTCAAGTTTACTACGGATGCGTAACAACTGCTGGGCGGTTAGAGAGTCACTCATGTTTACGTCCTTTTTTACGTTCTTATGGTGTGCGTATTGCACTTATTTAGGCGCAAGCACCACAAACTGTCCAGTGAATTCGGCGACTGGCTTGTCGCCATCAAAGACTTGTGATTTTAAATTCACTCGTGCGTTTTGACCGTTCTGTAGACTCGATAAATCACCGTTCATATCGACGACTTTGGCCACCGCACGAGGTTCTCGGCTAATCGGCTTATGGTAGTGAATATTGCCATCGGCTAACACCACTGCACCGGGTAACTCGCGCTCGCGCAATTGTAAATGCAGCAGCCCCCAGCACGTCAAGGTCGCGAGTGAATAAATACTGCCAGCAAACATGGTGCCATGCACATTAATGTTGCGCGACAATTGGGCGCAGGTTTCGAAACTGCGCCCGGTGTATTGGGTGATGCGAATGCCCATGGTTTCCGAGATCGGGATCTCTTCATGCCAGGTGGCTTGCAGTTCCTGACACCATGTTGGCCGATAAATAATCCGGTTGTATTCGGTCAAGGTTTTGCGCAGTTGATGTTCAGCACCGGGATGCGTCACCGTATCAGCCTCTTCAACCACTTCGTAGCCGCATTTTTGGTAAAAACCAAGGGTGTTATCGCGCGAATTAATCACGATATGTGACGCGCCCTCTTGTCGGGCGAGCTGTTCAAGGGCATAGACGATGGCTACGCCGTGGCCTTCACCACGATGTTCAGGTGCTGAAGCCATGAACCGAATTTGCCCTTCGTCGGGGCTGTTAAAGTGTAAGCGGCCGACTGCTACTGCGCTGCCGGCATCGTTCACGACCATACGATGGAGACCAACTTGGTCGTACTCGTCCTGCTCAGAACCACGCGGGCGTTGAAACGGCTCGCGCAGCACCCGATAGCGCAAATCGTAATAAGTTCGCCATTGCTGTTCAGTTTGCGGCGCGATCACTTGGTACATACTTATTTTTTCTCCGTGTCGAGCAAGAAGGTGACAGGCCCGTCGTTGGTAAGCGACACTTGCATGTCGGCACCAAATGCTCCGGTTGCCACCGGCACGCCCAGCCGCTGCAAGGCGGCAACGAAAGCCAAATAGAGCGGCTCAGCTAAATCCGGTGCTGCGGCACTGGAAAAACTCGGCCGTCGCCCACTATTGGTATCTGCGGCAAGGGTAAATTGCGAGACCACTAAGGCTGCACCTTGGCAATCAAGTAAGCTCAGGTTCATTTTGTCCTCAGCGTCACTGAATAGTCGATAGTTAGCGACGCGTTCCGCCAGTTTTGCCGCCAGTTGCGGCGTATCTGACGGCGTGATCCCAAGGAGAATCAACAAGCCCTTGTCAATTTGTCCGACTGTGCTGCCGCTTACCTCAACTCGTGCTGTCGTCACTCGTTGCAACAGTGCCTTCATCTACTTCCTCGTTCGGTTGGTCAAAAAACTCTTCGATACTGGCAGTTAACTCGGCACCAATCAACACAATGGTCCACGACAAAAATACCCAAATCAACAAGATAGGAATCGCTGCCAAGGCGCCGTAAATAGCCTGATACGACGGGAACGCTGCAATATATGCGGCAAAGCCACTTTTGCTAATTTCAAACAGCACCGCTGCCAACAAGGCCCCCCAAAATGCATGACTGACTTTGACCACGCGGTTCGGCATTAACACGTACATCAACATAAAGGCGATCAATGAGGTGATAATCGGCACCATCCCTAACATCGTGGTGCGCGCACCTGACACATAATCTTCAGCAAAAGCTGCTAACGAAATCAGATAAGAGCTAATCGCCATGCCCGAGCCCATTAACAGCGGGCCTAGGGTTAGAATCATCCAGTACACTGCTAACGCTACGACAATGCGGCGACGCTTGGTATTGCGCCAAATGCGGTTCATAGTGGCGTCGATGGTCGAAATCAGATTGACCGCAACGACAATGACAAAAACCACACCGATCGCCGTCATTTCGGAGACGTTGCCAACAAATTCGTTCAAATACTGAGTGATTTCTTCACCCGAGGTAGGCAGTAAATTGGCGAATAAGAATTCTTCAATCTGCTTGCGCAGCTCTTCGAACATTGGGAACGCCGAGAAGATCGAAAAAATGACCACCAACAAGGGAACCAAAGCCAACATACTCACAAAAGTAAGATGGCCAGCAATGATGGTCACTTTGTCGTCAATGCAGCGCTTGCCAAAATACTTAGCAAACGCGAGTGCACAACTGGCGCGCTCACGCCAAACGGACATTTCAGTCATATTGAGTCTCTGTGGATAGGGTCATTTGCTGCTCACTATAATCCCAAACTGGAGAGATTGCGTAAAGTAAGGCTAGCATGAAGCACGTAACAAGAGGGAGTTATGCGTCAAACAATTCTAATTATAGGTGCTGGCGGCGGTCTTGGCACCGCATTGACTGAGCATTACCTTAGCGCTGGCTGGCAGGTCATTGGCTGGAGCCGTCAAGCGCCGGTACAAACCGAGGATGCATTGCAGTGGCAACAACTTGATGGCTATCAGCCAGAGCAGCTGCAACAGGCGCTAGCGGCGCTCGAGGGTGTTGAGTTGTCGGGAGTGCTGTGCACGTTGGGCATGTTGCATAATGAGACCCACATGCCAGAAAAGCATCTAGGCGCCTTGTCGGCGGAGCATCTGCGTGCATCCTTCGAGATCAACGCGATTCTACCCATACTACTGTTGCAGCAATTATTGCCGTTACTCCCGAAAAAGCAGCCCTGTTTTTGGGTACAACTAAGCGCC